>CAMCTH010000033.1 GCA_945877965.1 Planctomicrobium piriforme
GCCCTGATCGACCGAGTTCGCAGGTCGACCGACGAGCGTTATCGACAACGTCGAGAATTAGGCCCGAGTGCCGCATACGCCACGACCTACGATCAAGCGAAAGCTTTGATGGAGCGGCGCGAGATTTTCGATCTGACGAAAGAATCGACTGCCGACGTCGAGCGTTACGGCAAACACGAATTCGGTCAGAACTGCCTGCTCGCTCGGCGATTGCTAATGGCGGGCATCACCAGCGTGAAAGTAACGCACTTCGATTGGGATTCGCATCAGCATAACTTCCACTGGCAGAAAGTGCGTTGTGCGGAATTCGATCGCACGTTTGCTACGTTCATCGAAGACCTCGCCGAGCGCGGCATGCTCGAGCACACTCATGTGTTGGTGACGAGCGAAATGGGACGCACGCCGCAGATCGACAACCTCGGCGGACGCGGTCATTGGGGAAAGGCCTGGAGCGTAGTCATGGCCGGTAGCGGCGTCAAACCGGGAATGGTCTACGGCTCGACCACCGACGACGGGATGGAGGTGAAGGACGACAAGATCTCGCTCGGTGACCTGTTTCATACGAACTTGAGCGCGTTAGGGATCGATTCCAGTGCGAGTTACGCGATAGCGGGCCAAACAAACCCCGTGGCGGATCCGGCCGCGAAACCTGTCGACGCGTTGCTCGCTTAAGTCCGCCCTGATAGAGACCCCCCCCATGAAAATCGACCCGACCAAGTCAAAGCTCGTCTTTGATGTTAAGCACGAGTCGCCGCTGCATTCCTGCATGTTCGATCCTAGCGGTCGATTCGTGCTTTGTGGCGGGCGTAGTCGTGAACTGGTTGTGGTAGACGTTGCATCGAGGAAGAAGAGCCTTCTCCCGGGGCCTGATAGTTGGATTGAATCGATAGCTCGTGCGGGCACTGATCTCGTGCTGACCGGTGATTACGTCGGACGCATAATCGCGTGGGATTGTAGCGGCGCGGAACCCAAGCAACGCTGGAACAGGGAGGCGCACGCCAGTGCCATTCACGCCATTTCGGTGAGTGTAGATGGAAAGACGTTTGCCACCTGTGACCATGACGGTTTCGTACGTACCTGGCATACCAGCGACGGTAAGCGACTTCATGAATTGCCGCAGATCGACTTTCCCGTCTACGGCGTCGCCTTACATCCCGACGGTAGTCGCATCGTGACGGTCGATTTGAAGCCGATCAAACCTCGGATCAAGGTTTCGGAAATCGTGTCCGGCAAAGAACAACTCGTAATTGAAGTGCCGGAGATGTCGGGCTATCGTCGCTCGGAGGATGTCGAGTGGACGGGTATCCGCACGTTATTGCTCTCGCCCGACGGGCAGACGATCGTGGCCGGCGGACGTAACGGCTGGGATGGCGTGGCGTGCTTACAGCTCTTCGACATGGCGACGGGCAAACCGAAACGGAAGCTGCTCTCGACGCTCAAGAACGCGACCTACTACGGCGCGAAATATCACCCCCAAGGCTTCTTGTTGGCGTCGGCCGGCGAGGTCGGCAAAGGTGAAGTTCGGATCTGGAACCCCCAGCGCGATGAAACCCTTGCGACGATCGGTACGCCCGGCCCGTGCATGGGGCTTGACCTTCATCCGAGCGGCGAAAGTTTGGCCGTCGCGCAAATGATTTCTCCAGGAGGCAGACAGTACCCGGATTCCGGCTTACTTTCCGTCTACACATGGACTGCGTGATTCATACGGGAATTGACTTGCTCCGTAGAAAACCCCTGTGCGTCTGAGGATCATGACGTTGAGCGTGATCGCTCGGAGGGAGAGTTCTCGACATTGAGAGTGATAACGTCGGGCTCGTAATGCGGAGCCCATCAATCGCTTGAGCATACTGTTGACGGTCTCGACCTGCCACCGTTGCGAGTAGCGTGAGAGATGCAATCGGCTTGCCATCCGTCGTCGCCAGAATCCGGAAGGTCGCTTGGCGGTCGGCCGACCGATCAGCGGGGGAATGAACGTGTTGACGCCGCACTCTTCGCGGGCGTATTCGTGAACATGCTCGGCGTCGTATCCGGCGTCCGCAACCAGAGCGTCGATCGGCTGACGTGTCAGCGCGTCGTCGAGCACTCGTCGAAAGTGCTTGATGTCGGGCCCCGGCCCTCGTCCGGGCGCAACCGCCAAGATGAGGTGACTTGCCGTGTCACACAACACGCCCGCTTTGGGAAACGTGGCATAAGTGGTCTTTTGCCAAAATTTGCTGCAACTGGCGCGTCGTTTCACAAAATAGTGACTGACGTGATGCGCCTCGAATCCGGTCCCGTCCAAGGCCGCCAACGCGCAGCGCGTTTTCAAGCGACCTTGCACTTGGGCCACGTCCAACGTCGCTTCCAGTAACTTGCGAACGTCGGCGACCAGCAGCAGCCGATCGGCCGCTTTTTGAAACGTCGTGAAGTGCGGCACGATCTCCAAGTCGATCGCCGCCGTCAACTCTTGGCAATCTCCCAGCAGGGCCGCCAATTTGCGATAGTCGAGTTGCAGGAACTCTTTCAGCACCAGACAGGCGAACAACTGCGGCTGCGTGAATTTCTTGGGACTGAACTTGTGCGCGTAGTCGCGAAACGTCAACTGACCGATCAAATGGCCGAAGAGCAACACCCGCCGCGGACTCTTCGTCGTCGTACTCATAACTCGTGCTACGCACGAAATCACGCTAGCAGACGAACGACTTCAAAGGTTTTCTACGGAGCAGAATTGACTCGCTTCCTGAAAACAGGCCGGCCGTCAGTAGATCAGTAGAGGTGCATCGCACGAAAAGGGGACGGTCCGGCTAGCTTTCGCGCGCGTGCTGCTGACCAAGCCTCGCTACGTGATTTTGGACGAAGCCACCAGTGCCTTAGATTCGCACAATGAAGAGGCGATGTATCAATTGTTGCATAATTCCGGGGCAACGCTCGTCAGCGTCAGTCATCGCCTCAATATCCGCCGATACCATAAGCATGTTTTAGAGTTAGGGGGCGATGGAACTTGGCGCGTCTTCCCCGCCGAAGACTTGGGAACGAAGCCCGTCGAGAAACCGACACAAGCGAATTAGCTTCGGTCACCCGACAGACTCAACCGGCATGATTCAAATATTTTCGATAAATCAACAACCCAAAATGACGAGAGCTTATCTGCATAAAACGCAGTATGTTGCGACGGATCGGATTGGGCTCTAGAACCATACCTAGAATAGCTCCGAAAAATCTTAGAGGCTCAGTCGCATGCATATTCAACATCCGGAGCGGCATCGTACGGATCGCATCGGCTGGTTGCGCGCCGCCGTGTTGGGTGCGAACGACGGGATTGTATCCACGGCGAGCCTGGTCGTCGGCGTCGCGGCCGCAACTGCCGCCCCCGGTGAAATCGTGGTCGCAGGAGTCGCCGGCCTCGTCGCGGGGGCCATGTCGATGGCAGCAGGCGAATATGTCTCCGTCAGTTCGCAAGCGGACACGGAACGCGCCGACCTCGAACGAGAACGCAAAGAACTTGCTACCGAGGATGCGTCTGAGCAGGAAGAACTGGCCGCGATCTACGTTAAGCGAGGCCTCGACGAAGAACTGGCGAAGCGGGTTGCGAGCCGATTGATGGCTCACGATGCTTTAACCACACATGCTCGCGACGAGTTGGGCATTTCAGAGATTACGACGGCGCGGCCCGTTCAAGCGGCATTCGCTTCTGCCGCTACCTTCGCAGTCGGCGCGGCAATGCCGTTGATAACCGCGATCGTTACTCCCCGAGCAGCATTGATTCCCGTCGTGTTCGTAACATCCGTCTTGTTCCTCGCAATCCTGGGTGGATTTGGCGCATACGCCGGAGGCGCTCCTCCCCTCAGGGGTGCTTTGCGGGTGACTTTTTGGGGTGTCTTGGCGATGGCGCTTACGGCCGGAGTGGGTGCATTGTTCGGGGCAAACGCTGCAGGCTGATGTGACGCGACGGTTTTCGACGCAGCTTTGAGTAAATCAGACTGCTTCGAATTTTGTCCACCGCTGAAATCGGAGTTCAGGCGACCTTAGAAAAGGTCACTCAAGTCGACGCGAAGGATGGAAGCCATCAGCCGCAAATTAAGAATCGAGACGTTCCGTTCGCCACGCTCGACCGATCCGATGAACGTCCGGTGCAGTTCGCATTGATCTCCCAACTGCTGTTGGGTCAAACCCCGCTCCTCTCGCCGTTTGCGGATCCGTTCACCGAGGCGTTGGAGGAATTATTTGTCGTCTAGGCTCCCGGAAGCTACGTCAACAACTCGCTCAGCGGCCCCTTCTGATCCAAGTCCTTGAGCCCCGGGTCGGCGACACCGAACGTCTCGCGTCGCTCGCCGGCCGCTGCGAGCAGCGACAAGTAGAAATTGGCGATTGTGCGATGGTCCTTCGCACCGTAGCCGGGCCATTGCAGCAGGCGCCCCGCGGTCTTCAACTTGCCGCCAAGGTTGCCCAACACGATGACCGGCCAATCGTAAAGGCCCGGATGGTGACTATCGCCCGAGTCGCTCAGGTAGACGATCACCGTGTGATCGAGCATCGTGCCGTCCCCCTCGCGCACGGCTTGCAGCTTGCGGGCCATCTCGGCGATCAGACCGACGTGATACTTGCGAACGGCGACGAAGCACTCGGCGGCCGTCAGGCCATTGATGCCCTTGCCGTGGCCGTACTCATGCCCGTCGATCGGCACGCCCAGTTCCGGGAACGAGATGTAGTTCTGCCCGCCGCCTCCGGAAGTGATTGTGACGACGTTCGTCAATCCGGCGATGAGTGCGGCCGTGCCGATCGCGAATTGCGCTTCGAGGCGATTGGTTTCGGTCGGCTTGGCGAATTTCTCCTCCAGTTGCGGTCGCTGGGTGCGGAGCGCTCCTTCGAGCCTGTCGATATCGTCTTGCCGGTCGCGCAGGTCCTCGAAGGCTTCGAGGTACTGATCGAGCTTGGCTCGTTCTTCTCCCGCCAACGCATTGCGGCTGCGACGAACGTCGTCGGTCATGAAGTCGAGCAAATTGGTGCGACGATCAAAGGCTTGGCGGGTCGCCCCTTCCAAGACGCTGCCGAACAAGCCGCGATACGCCAACTCGGGCGAACATTGAATCGGCACGACCTTGCCCGGTCCGGCGGCCGAGATCTGGTAGTTCATCGTTTGTTCGAGGCGGTTGAGTATTCCCAAGCCGACGTGCCGCATCACGCCCGGCGACGCGGTGCCGAGCGCGACGTCGATCGTCGGCGTCAGCGGTCCTTTGCTGCCGGGATAGCAACCGAGGCAGCCGTGATTCGTCGAATGCCCGCCGGTTCCCCCTTCGGCAATGCGTCCCGACAGGCCGAGCAAGATCGACATGCGATCTTTAAACGGCTCCAATCCGGCGATCGGATCGGGCAGCGCGAGCGTCTGCAAATCGTGTTCAATTAAGCTCGTGTTCTTCGGAATACCCTTCTCACGCACCGGGCGCTCGACGCTCGTCGGCAGCACATGCTGCGGATGCAGGCCGTTGCTTTGGACGATGAAGACGAACCGCTTGCGGATGGCGGCGGTCTCGCCCGCCGCGTGGGCCGCCAGTTGCGAGAGAATCGGCGTTAGCAACGCCGTCCCCGCGCCGAGGGCCGTGCCGCGGAGAATGTCACGACGAGTAGGGACGGCGGTCATTCGGAGGAATCCTGTTTGCGAGGAGGTGCGAGGACGGAGGCCGACCCGCTGGGCAACGGCGTGCGAAACAGAAAGGAATCGGAAGTAAGCAGCGCGGTGAGCAAGGCCCGATAGCTGCCGCCGCCGTCGACGTACGCCCGATCGGCTGTTTGCAGCGTCGCGGCGTCGGCAATCGTTTCGTTACGACCGAAGTAATAGCGGAAGACGTGCCGGACGAAGACCTGGCGAACGCGCTCCGATTCCGCCAGACGCAACACCAGCTCGCGCGGATCTTTCACAGGTCCGTCCAAACGCGGATCGCCCGAGTCGGCGACCAGTCCGTGCGTCTCGAGCGGCGCTGCTTGCAGCACCGGCCCGAGCGGCTGCCCTTTCTTATCCACGTTTTGCGCCGTCGCCTCGCGATCGAGTACCATCTCGGCCGTGCGGAAGCGACCGTAGTGATCGAAGTTCTCGAACGGCAGCCCCAGATCGTCCATCCGTCGATGGCATTTCCAACACCGCGCGTCGCGGGTCACTTGCAAACGGTCGCGAAACGTTCGATGAGGATCATCGGGCACCTGCGCAGCGACGCCGATCGGTAAGTCGGGGACCATACCGCCGAGCAACCGTTCGCGAATCCAGCGCCCGCGGCGAACCGGATCGTTATCGAAATTTGTGCTCCAAGCAATCAACCAACTCGGCTGCATCAAGATGCCGAGCCGCGTGTCGGGGGGCAACATCGCGGGCTGCTCGACCGGCCATTCCGTCAGACCGTACATCCCTTCGACGTCGACTTGTCCGCGGTTGTTGTGGGGGTTAGGAACGGCGGCCCGCTTCGCTACGTCCTTCTTGCGAGTCTCCTTGTCTTCGCCGAACGCAATGTTGACGAACGAGCGGGGCGTGGTGAGCAGTTGCTTCAACACCTCGCGGTCCTCCACCAAAACGTGCCGTACCAGCTGATCGGTGTCGGTCACATACTGGTGCGGCACGTACATTAAATCTTTGGGGCGATCCTTGAAGACGTTCGTCGCGTCGTCGTACCCGAAGTAGGCGTGAAAGAAACCGAGCAGCCGCGGCTTCTCGATTTTGGGATCAGCGAGAATCCGACGAACTTGCGCGGCGACTTGTTCGGCGGTCGCTAACTCCCCTTTCTCCGCGGCGTTGAACAGGCTCGGCTCTTTGCGTCCGACGAGCGCTAGGCTGACGGCCAAGGCGATTTCACGCGGCGTCAGACGAGTTCGTCCCGGCTGAGTCGCCGAACCCAATTCGTATCGAAACATTGCATCGGCGCGGAGCAGCACGGCCGCCAACATCGTGCGCGCCGCTCCGGGCCGATCGCCCGCCGCGGCGCATTTTTCATACAGGCCGGTCAGTCGCGCGACTTCATCCTCCGCGGCCGGTCGTCCGAGCGCCAGGCGATACTGCGCGTGGATCGCGGCCGCCAGCTGTTGCGCCGTCGGCGTCGTCGCCGGGTCCATCAACGGCATGAACTCGCGAACCGTGTCGTTCTTCCCCCGCACCTTGCCGTCGACGATCTCGTAGGCCGATTGCCCTTCGACGATCGCCTCGGCGTTCCGCAGCAAGATTTCGGAACTCGGCTCATCGATGACGTACAGGGCCGCAAAGTCTTTGATGCCCCGTTCCGGGATCAATGAGAACGGCTGCACAAACCCCTGCGTACGACCGCGATAGACGTCGCGAACGAAGCCCAAGTAACCTTCCGGACTGAGCCGCCAGATGCGAGCCGGAGTTGCGGCGACCGATTTTACTTGGGGATCGAACAAAGCCTCGTGTGGCACCAGGTTTCCTTGGTGCGGTAAGCGCGGAGCCTGCGCGGCCGTATGCGTGGCAATCCAGGCGAGCGCGGCGCGCAGTTGGGTTGCGTCGGGGCGCGGTTCCCCTTCGGGCGGCATCAGGCCGTCGCGCAGTTGTTCGCCGATCACGGTCCACCGCGCCGCGTCGTCTTGATTGACATCGACGTTCGCAACATCATCATTCGCAACCGTCAGCAGATCGTCGAAGCGCACGTCACCTGCCTGCTTCTCCGCGCCATGACAGCGGACGCAATGCTGACGCAGCAGCGCGTGCGGCGAGGATTTTTGCTCCTCAGCGGGATCGCTTAGCGTCAGACAGACCAACATCAGGGCAGACCAGCTCATGGCGACTCGCTCCGCTCGCGGACGATCAAGGTATGCAACATCGAGAACGACTCGACGCCGTCGGCCCCATGGACGAGGGCGTACACCGGATGAATGCCCGGCTCGAACGACGCCGTGAACTCGGCCTCGAGCCCATCACGTTCTTCCAACAACCTCTCGCCGTCGTACAAGCCGATCTTCACCGGCGACGGCGACTTCGCGACGACGCGAATCTTAACGGGAGTCTTGGGCGGGTGGGCGATGAACTCCTGACCGTCGCCCAGCCCCGGTGGCTCCACGATCTGCACGCTCTTGTCACCGCTAACAAATGCCCGCCACGCGTGAGCCGTGCGTTCGTCCGGCAGCCAAACTCGCGCCGACGGCTCACCGCGGAATTCGTTCGCCGCCACGACCGGGCCCGCCCGCCGTTTCTCGCTCCAACCTGAGGCGTCTCCCAGCCAAGCCTCGCTCAGCGGAAAGTCGCGGAGTTCGCCGGGGGCGCCGCTCGGCGAACTCTCCGGCAAGCGGCGACGGATCACCGCGTCGAAGAAGGGGATGGCGATGTTGTTCGCCTTGGCGAACTCGTGGCCGCGCCCCCACTGGACGGCGACGCCCCACAGCGCCCCGGCCCCGCGATGAGTCGGATGGGCCGTCATGATCTTCTGCATTTGCCCGCCGTCTTTTTCGCCGAAGACCGTGATAAACGGGATGCCGCGCAGGGTCGGTTCGTCCGGCGGCGATTCGAGACAGACCGGCGCGACGGCTAAGGCCCGTTCGGGAAGCAGTTTCGCGAAAGATCGTGAGTAACCGCCGCCGCGCGACGTGCCGATCGCGCAGAACGGGGCGTGATTCAACTCCGGCCGCTCGCTTCGCTTCGCGAATTCTTCGAGCGCGGCAACGAATGTCGTTGCGAACTCTTTGCCGTTTACGCCGTCGTAGTTCGCCGTCAGATAAGCGAATCGCCAGAGTCGGCACGCTTCGTGCCAGTGCTTCAGCACGGGCGGCTCTTTGGATGAAGGGCTGAACGGATTGAAGATCAGCCCGCGGACCGGCCGCGCCTCCGACGGGATCCACAACGAGTATTCGACCGTCTCAAGGGACGGATCGCCGATGACCGGCGGTTTCTTCCGCGGCGACTCCAGTGTCACCGCATCTGTCAAATAGACGTCCTCCGCCGTGGCGACCGAGGCCGCGCAACCGAACAAGCACAGTGCTGCGAGCAGGCGCATCATCGTTCGGTTCCATTTCATACAGGTCGGCGGAGATCGTAACAGACGACTTGGCCTTGCCAGGTGCGCATCAGGAATCGTCCATCGACGTAGGCCAACTCGATGAACTTCTCGTAGGCGGTCGTGTTGTGGTGCGGCGGCTTCCAGCGCGAGCCGAGCCGGCGGACTTGCTTTGGATCGATCGTCACCCATTGTAAGGTCGAGCGATCGCTATGAGCGGCATCGGGGATGTTCAGCATCCGATCTTCGACGAGCCAGAATTGACCCAGAATGCCGTTCTGTGGGTTGTCCGTCGTGGGGTGGCCGAACTCCTCGGCTTGCGACGAGTAAAGAATCGTCCCCGTCTCTTCCTCCAGAATGTGGAAATAGCAGGACGATCGTTGCGGATCGTGCGTATGCCCCTGCGTGAAGTAATAGACTCGTTCGTCGCGGATCAGCACCCGCCGCATGGCACAAATGTCCATGTGGTTCTCGAACCAGAACGGAGCAAGATCGGGAACTTCCCACGCCCGCTCGGC
This sequence comes from Planctomicrobium piriforme, assembly GCA_945877965.1. Lineage (GTDB taxonomy): Bacteria > Planctomycetota > Planctomycetia > Pirellulales > PNKZ01 > CAMCTH01. The sequence goes on from CAMCTH010000033.1 coordinate 9,482, forward strand.
TCCGGCAGGCGTGAGGTGGTACGCGGCGATGCGACCCCACGATTGTCCCGGCTTCTTGGCGGTGTCGGTGGCTGATTTCACGTTGACCATCACGTGATTGTCCGACGGTGACAAAGGGTAGTAGACCGGCTCCAATCCCGTCACGGTCCACAATACGCGGCCGTCCTGTGGATCGATGAGCCGCAGTTCACCTTGAATCGTCGCCACTAGGACAAACTGCTTGTCGCGATGCGTCCACACGGCGGGAGTCGCGAATCGGCTGGTCGCCGCCGGCACTTCCCAAAGTGTTTCGCCCGTCTTCACGTTCATTCCGCGTAGACCGACGTCGTGCTTCGTTCCGAATTGGGGCACGACCAACACGCCGCCCGCGACGATGGGCGAGGCCCCCATTCCTTCGCCGCCGGGTAAAGCGTTGCGGGCCTTGAGGAGTTTTGTTTTCAACGCCGCTGCGGCTTGGGCCGGCGAACTCGTCGCGTCTTCCCAGAGTTTCTTGCCGGTGCCCGCATCGTAGCAATACACTCGCCCGGTCGAACCGAGACTCAGCACGCGCCCGTCGTGGTAGACGGGAGTGCCATGGAACTGCAACCGCTTGCCGGAGTACCGGTTTAATCCTTGGTTCGCTTCAACCGTCTTCCACACCGTCTTGCCGGTGCGCACATCGACGGCCAGTGTGAAGTCATCGGCGTCGAGTGCCGCGTTTCGTCGGATGGCTTCGAGTTGTTCTCCGCGGAACTTTCCGATGCCGGCAAGAACGTGCGGCGATTGATCGGCCCAGACCTCACCGCAAGGCCGAAACGAACTGGCGAACACTTTCCCTTCGGCCACGATCAAGCCGGAGGCCGACCCGGGATGCGTAGTCGCATCGGCTAGGTGACTGAGATAGCCGGAACTGCTTCCCTTCGCGAAACCAAGATCATGCTCTTCGCTCACCCAGGCTTGTTTCGCTTGCGCCAGATCTTCGACAAGCTTCACGCCGTAGCGGCGCGGATTGAAATTGCCAAACGGCCCGTTCTCTTGGGGCCATGCCGCGGCAGGGTCGCCAACGTCGCTCGTCGCAGCGCGGAGGGAACCGGGCAGCGCTGCCGCAGCCGCTCCATAAGCGGTCAAATGCAGCCATTCGCGGCGACTCACGCCTGCACGCCCCATCGATTCATCGCCGGTGTTCATCATCGTTCTCAGGCTTGCGTGGCAATTAGAACAACTCTGGGATCAGGCGCCCTTGCTGGGCCCGCTGTTGAAGTTTCGCGGGGACGGATCCATCGAGTCGCATGCGGCCGACGTCGAACATCGTGTGCAGGATCGTCGCATGAAAATCGGCGATCGTCGTCGGCTCGCCGGCCGGTTCGCCGCCGCGACGATCGGACTGTCCGATCACCTGCCCATGCCGGAGTCCGCCGCCGGCGAAGACTAGCGGACAAATGTTCGGCCAGTGATGGCGACCGAGCTTGGCGTCGAGACTCGGCGTGCGGCCGAATTCGCCCGTGATGACGAGCAGAATCTTCTCGCTCAGCCCACGTTGTTCGACATCGTCCAAGAACGCCGCCACGCCGTGATCGAGCGGCGGCGCGAGCACGCTCATCCCCTCCGGCATGTTCGGAATGTTCTTGCGGGCATGAAAATCCCAGTTGCCGTGGATGACGCTGACGAACCCGCAACCGGCCTCGCATAGCCGCCGAGCTAACAGCAGTTGCCGCCCAAGCGAGATGCCGATCGACGGGCCGTTGCGTTCGAACTGCGAGTTGACGTCGCAGCGATAGTTGCGAAACCGCTCCGTATCGTACGCGGCCAGAGTTCGCGGATCTTCGCGCTGCAGGTCGAGCGCTTGTCGCATCGAGCCGCTACGGAGCATCTCCACGGCTTGACGGTGATAGGGATCGAGTGAGGCCGAGGAGTCGGCCAGATCGAGTCGACGGCGGAGATTGTCGAATTGCCGGAGCAGATCGAGGCGTTCATCGAGCCGGCGGTCGGCGACCCGTTGTTCGAGATCGTCGAGAAACGGATTCAGAGTTACGTCGCCGTCGGGATTGTTACGAGCTTTTTTGTTCGTCGAAGCACCAGGGATTTCGACCTGGGTCTCGAACGGCGCGTAGGACGCTCCGAGCCAAGCCGGTTGTAGGCCCTGCACGACCGCCTCATACGAGCCGGCGAAACCGACGCCGCCTTCCGCATGTTTCGTCGTCGGTGAAATCAGAGCGTGACGCAACATGCCGGTTTGCGGGTTCACCGGCCCTGCCAGCCGCGCGTAGGCCGACCCGATTCCCGGTTCGTTGATCGGCTTGCCGTCTTGGGCGTCGAGATCGGCGGTGAGCAACTGCTTGGCCGCGCCGCTATGCTCGGCATGCTGCACCTGAAACGAGCGCACGACCGAAAGCCGATGGGCCCGCTCGGCCAGTTTCGGCAAGTACGTTGCGAAACGAACGCCGGCGAGGCTCGTCGCTAGATGACCCGCCAAGCTGGTCGACGTGCCGGGGCCGTCGGGCTTCGGGTCGAACGTTTCGTATTGGCTCGGACCGCCGGAGAGAAAGAGCAACACGATCGCTCGATCGCGCAGGTAACTGCCGCCGGGACTCGCCTGCGCCGCGACGCGCAGTCGATCGGCGAGCGTCAAGGCCCCGCCCCCGAGCGCCCCGACGCGCAAGAAGTCGCGGCGACGAAGGCCGTCGCAACCGTGGGCACCGGCGGAGGTGAGAATGTTTAGCATGGCACGAGTACTCGACTTCGGAAGGACCAAGGCCTGACTGAACCCGTTCAGTTAGGCCAGCAATTCTTCCAACGGCCCGTATTGGTCGAAGTCTTTGAGCGTCGGGTCGGGCATGCCGAAGTGATCGCGGGTCGAGCCGGCCAGATTCAACAGCGTGACGTACAGGTTGGCCGTCGTGCGATGTCCCTTCTGCGCATAGCCCGGGTAGTCGACGTATCGGCCCGTGCGGAGCTTGCCCCCCATGTCGCCTAGCACGACCATCGGCCACTCCCAACAGCGGCTATGGTGCCCTTCGGCGCCGTCGCTGAGATAGACGATCACCGTGTTGTCGAGCATCGTGCCGTCCCCTTCCGGCACCGCTTCGAGCTTCCGGCAGAGGCCCGCGATCAGGTCGAAATGGTAGCGGCGAATGATGCCGTACAGGTCGGCCCAGGTCTTGCCTTGGTAGCTGCCGCCGTGGCCGATCGAGTGTTTGTCGATGTTGAGCCCGAGGCCTTTGAACGTGATGTCAAAGTCGCCGATGCCCGCGGCCGACGAAAGCGTCAGCACGTTCGTCAGTCCGCAAATGAGGGCCGCCGCCCCCAGATCGAACTGCGCATCGAGGCGATCGGTCTCGCTTTCGCTCTTGTACTTGTCGGTCGGCGTCGGGCCTTTCTCGCGGAGCGTATGCTGGATTTCGTTCAGCTTGCTCTGGCGATCGCGGAGCGTTTCGAACGTTTCCAGATAGGCGTCGAACTGTTCGCGCTCGGGCCCCGCGAGGTTCGCTTTCGCCTGCTTCACGTCGTCGCGTAGGAAATCGAGGACGTTCGCTTTGGCGGCGAACTCTTGCTTGGCGGAGCCTTCGGCCACGCTGCCGAAGAGCGTGCCGTAGGCGATGTCGGGCCGGCACATCGTCGGGATCGCTTTGTTCGGCCCCCAGGCAGAAATACTGTAGACGAGATTGTTTTCCAACCGCTTCGAGATGCCGAGCCCCAGATGGGGAAAGATGCCGCCGAGGTGCTTGGCCAGCGCGCCGTCGATCGTTTCGCCTTCGATCGCCATGCTTTCGCCCTTGGCTCCGCTTCCCGAGCCGAACGCTCCGAGCGCTTGGAAATTGTTCGAGTGACCGCCGCCGCAGATTCGACCCGAGAGGCCGTTGACGATCGTGAGTTTGTTCTTCCACGGGGCGATTGGTTCCAGGGAAAAAGGAAGATCGCGATCGGCGAGGGGGACGTCGATGAACTCGGCGGGACTGTTCAGCGGCCGTTGCTCGCGCGGTTTACGCGTCACGCCACTGGGGGCCATTTGCTCGGGCCGGACGCCGTTACTCTCGACGACGAAGACGAACCGCTTGGCCGCGATCGGTCGCCCTGCCGCTTGGGCCTGCAAGCGCGACAGGATCGGAGCCAGCAGCGTGGCGCCTGCGGAGAGGCCGAGCGTTTTCAACGCCTCGCGACGATCGACGAACATGGCAGACTCCTTGCCGGAACTATTTCGGAACGCGATACAGGAACGATTCGCTCGTCAGCAGCGCGGTGATCAGAGCCTTCATGCTGCCGCCGCTTTGGCGGTAGGCGCGATGGACGGTTTGCAGACTACCGGCGTCGCCGAGCGTTTCGTTACGACCGAGCCAGAATCGAAAGGCGTGCCGGATGAACACCTGCTCGACCCGTTCCGACGATGCGAGACGCTGCATGTATTCGGCCAGATTCTCCACCGGCCCTTCGAGGCTCGCATCGCCGACGAGTGCAACCAGACCGCTCGCGTCCACCGGCACGCTGCGCGTCACCGGCCCCAGCGGCTTGCCTTTCTTGTCGACGTTCTTAGCCGTTGCTTCGAGATCAAGCACTGCCTCGGTCTTCCGATATCGGCCGAAGTGGTCGAACTGTTCGAAGGGGTAACCGACGTCGTTCATCAACTGGTGGCACTTCCAGCAGTATTCCTGTTGCGTGACGGCCATCCGCTCGCGGAGCGTCCGCTCCGGAGCGATCGGCAGTTGGGCATCGACCGTGATCGGCACGTCGGGGACGACTCCGCCGAGCAGGCGTTCGCGAATCCATTTGCCTCGATGAATGACGTGATTGTCGAATGTCGTCGAATTCGCCGCCAACCATGATGGCTGGGTGAGAATTCCGGATCGTTCGCCGCTCGGCAACGTCGCCGGCTGCTCGTCGGGAAAGTCGTCGAGATTGTAGGAGAAATGAACCTGACGACCCTGCGGCTTAAAGACTTTGTCTTTGTACCTTTCGGGATTCTTTTGCTTCTCGGCTTCAAACTTCGCCAGCGCCTCGGCTCGCCTCTTCTTCGACTCGGCCGCCGTTTTGTAGGCGACGAAGCTCTTGTTCGTCGTCAGGAGTTCGCGGAGCACTTCGCGATCTTGTTCGAGGATGTACTCGACCAGTCGATCGGTATCTTCGACCAAGACCCGCGCATCGTGGTCGGCAAAACGACCGACGAGTCCGCCGTCGGCGGAGTCTTTGAAGACGTCGATCGCGCGGTCATAGCCGAAATACTCGCGGAAGAATCGCGCGACGGCGGGCGTTTCGATTTTCGGATCGTCCAGCAAGCGGCGAATTTGCCGGGCCACGCCTGCGTCGGTGTCGAGTTCTCCGGTCGCCGCCGCGGTCAACAAAGTTGCGTCCGGGCGGCGATCGGTCAGGGCGTAGGCCACGGCGAAAGCGATTTCGCGCGGCCCGAGACGGACGCGCCCCTTCTCGTCGGGCTTGCCCGAACCGACTTCGAGGCGAAACACGGCCTCGGGCAACATCAGCACCGCGGCCAACGTGTATCGCACACCGAGCAGCGGCCCGGCGTCGGCGATGTTCTTTTGCATCAGAGCCAAAAAGCGACGGCGCTCGTCGTCGGTCGGCGGTCGCTTCAAGATCGTATTGAATTGATACGCGATCGCCGCGACAAGTTGTTCGTCCGTAGCCCGTATATCGGGATAAAACAGAGGCGACAGTTCACGGGCAAAATTGCCTTTCACTTTGCCGTCTTCGAGGCGGAAATCGGTCTGGCTCTCGACGACGACCA
>CAMCTH010000034.1 GCA_945877965.1 Planctomicrobium piriforme
CTGGTCGAGTGAAGCAGCGTCGAGAACATCGCCGCGAACAACCTGAGTAGTCTCTCGGCTACGACGAATTTTGTCGGGATTGCGCGCGAGACAACGGACGACCGCAGATTGCTTCTCCAGAAGCGGGAGGAGTAAACCGCCGACGTAGCCGGTCGCCCCGGTCAGCAGCACAAGCGGTTGTTCGGTCATGAGGGGTAACGAGGAACGATTTAAGGCAAGGGAGGGTACGGTTGTGCATTGTACGATCCACGCTTGGTCTTAGAATGCTGTCAGACTGATTTCGCTCACTTGAGGATGCCGTGTTTCTTCTTCGCCAGCCGACGGATGCGGTTATCCAAACGTTTTTGCAGGCGCAGGCTCGGCTTGAACTCACCTATGCAGAAAAGGGAGCAACGGCGACGACGCCCCCGGCAAACTACGTGGTCGATCGCATCCGAGTGCGGCTTGGAGAAGGCGAGCAGGTTTTCCGACGAGCCAAGATCGGCTTGGAGGGATGGCGGCAATTCGATCTCGGTTGGCTAAAAGCGTTTCCCACGAACACGCCCATTCGAGCAGGAGAAGTCGTAGCGGTCGTGGCTCGTACGCTCGGCGTCTATTCGCTCAATGCGGCGCGCATCGTCTATGTGACGGACGAACCACGGAGGTTCGGCTTCGCTTACGGGACGTTGCCCGGTCACGTCGAGCGCGGCGAAGAACGCTTCTTGGTCGAAATGGCGGCCGACGACTCAGTGTGGTACGACATTCAGGCATTTTCACAGCCGAAGCACATGCTGACCAAAATCGGCTATCCGTTCGTACGTCGATTGCAAAAGCGATTCGGCCGAGAGTCAGCGGCTGCAATGATTCGAGTGGCCGCGCTTGAGTAGATAGCGATCTAAGTTTTGCTGCGACTGAGTTTGATGCGATCAGTTTGACGTCATCGTCGGAGTGGAAGTGGGTACTGGCTGGGGAGCTCCGAGAGATCGTGGTAGCCGATCATGTTTACTTCGTCGCGGTGATCGCGTACTAGGCGACGCAAGTGCTCGAGGCTTGCCCGACGTTGTGCATCGTCATCGGCCCGTTGGGCGGCGATTACTGAGACGGGGTGATCGTCCGTCGTCAACTCTGCCCTCAGGTAATAGGCATCCCCGACGTGGAGCAGCCATCTGTTCTCCTGCTGAATCGCCACGCCGCAATGGCCGAGCGTGTGGCCAAAGAGCGGAATCAGTAGCACTTCGGATGTGAACCCGACGTCGACGGGGCGAGCTTCCAATCCAAACCACCGGCGGGTCGAACGTCCGTAAGCCTTCCATGAGGGGCGATGGGAGAACTGCGTCGGAACATATCGTCCCTGACTACCGTCAATCTGGGCGTGTTCCTCTCTCGACGTGTGGACGATCGCGCGTGGAAAATCGGCAAGGCCGCCGGCGTGGTCGGGGTCGCCGTGCGTCAGCACGACATGTCGCACATCGCGCGGTGAAAGCCCGTCTGCTTCGATCCGGCGAACGGCGGTGTCCGACTCATGGAACTGGAAGCCGGCTTGGTCGATGAGCGATTGTCCAAGTCGCTCGACCAGATTGCGAACGTCTTTAAGGCCGATGCCGGTATCAATGAGGGCAAGCTGGTCGCCGTCTTGTAACAACAGACAGTGGCAAACGACCGTGGGATACGACGGAACCAACAGTGTCCCGCAATTGAGGTGATGAATCGTCGTCACACGCCGCCCTCGCACGCCCTCAGCATCTTCGCCAGCGGCTCCGGATCGGCCAACCGATGATCGCGGCCGACTTCGATCAACGTCGCTCCGCTGCTCTTCGCCAATTCCTCGCTATCGGCGAACGGGATCACGTCGTCGGCCCGACTGTGCAGAATGACCGTGCTTCGCTTCACACTTGTCGCGCTGCCGTACTTCTTCCATGCCGGGCATAACAGGACGAACTTGGTGTGGCCGCTATCGATGCTCATTGCGACGGCGCCGCCGCGAGATGAACCGACGACGACTTGCGGTTGATGCTGATTGAACTCAGCCTGAGCGATCTGAACGGCCGCGTCGAAGTCGTCGTCGGGCAGGGCGGGATTGACGACCGTATGGCCGTGATCTTTCAGATAGCTCGGCTTCACGCCGCCTGGGACGGACGTCCAGCCGTGGAGGAAGAGGATAATCATACTTTACGACGATGCCAGCATGTGGGTTTTGTCGGCTTCTCGTTGGCTCACGTCGCGGAGGGATTCTCACGAACAGAAAATCTCTTGCCGCCTACTTCGACGACGTCGCCGACTGCGAGCTTCCGGCGTCGACGGGTCTCGATCTCGCCGTTCACCTTGACCTCGCCATTTTGGATCATCAACTTGGCCTGCCCGCCGGTTCCCGACTCCGCCGACAACTTCAGGAAATGATCCAGTCGCAAGGGCTCGGGAGGCGGCGCTGCGTTATCGGCGGTCATCAAAAAGTCTCGTCGGTGTTCCAGGGAAGCTCGTACGCAAATCTTAACTACTCCCCAGCGAACTAGGTAGAATTTCAGCCGGCTCTTAAGTGAACTTGAGTTTCGTAAGTCATAGACATAAACAACCCGGCGCATTTCGCCGGCAAGCGAACGCTTTTTCTCGTCAACGCGCGTTTGGCCCAATCGAAGGGGCGACGCGGTCTGGTGTGATGGTTGATTTTCGTGCCGGAGGAGTCGTTTAGCTCAACAACTCACGAATCGGCTGTGGGTCCTTGTCGACGAACTTCACTGGACGACCGTCGGGCAGCACGACCTCTTTCTCCGGATCGACGCCCAGCAGTTCGCAGATCGTCGTCATGAAGTCGGCCACGGCCACGGGGCGTTCTTCGACCGTTGCGCCGGTCGCGTCGCTGCGGCCGATGACTTGGCCGCCGCGAATGCCGGCCCCCATGAACATCGTCGTCCAGGCTTTGGCATAGTGATCGCGGCCGATGCCCTTCATCTTCGGAGTTCGGCCGAACTCGCCCATCCAGACGACGAGCGTGTCGTCGAGCAGTCCGCGCTCTTCCAGATCGGTGATGAACGTCGTCATGCCCGGATCGAGCTGACCGCATAGCTTGCGAATCTGATTGTTGTTTTCGAAGTGGGTATCCCAACCGCCGAGTCCGACTTCGATGTACTTCACGTCGGCTTCGAGCAGCCGTCGTGCGAGCAAGCACCCCTCGCCGAAGCTGTTCTTGCCATAGCGCTCGCGAAGGGCGTCCGGCTCTTGCGAAATGTCAAACGCCTTGGCCTTGCTCGAACGCATCATCTGCACGGCTCGGGCATACACCGTTTTGTGATCGTTGCTGATCGCCGAACGATAATCGCGGGCAAAACCATGTTCGAGATTACCCAACAAATCGAGCCGTGCCGTGACTTGCTCCGCAGCGCCGGGGGGGACGAGATTCTCGACTCCCTTGGTCGGGTTCGTGACATAGAGCGGTTGATGCCGCGTGCCGAGAAAGCCCGGCCCGAAGCTCCGATCGCGCCGTTCGGCGATCGCCACATAGCTCGGCAAGTCGGCCGTCGGGTCGCCGAGTTCTTGCGAACAGATCGAGCCGAGACTCGGCCAAGCGACGCCCCCTTGGCCGTCGCGAAAGCCGGTCCGCAAATGGACGCGAGCGCGCAAATGCTCGTTCTCGACGGTCTGCATGCTCCGCACGATGGCGGCCCGATCGACGAGCTTGGCGAACTGCGGCAACAATTCCGAAATCTGAATCCCCGGCACGACGGTGTCGATCGGCTTGAAGATGCCGCATTCGGGCACGTCGGGCTTGAGATCGAACGTGTCGGTATGCGGCGGGCCGCCGTCCATCCAGAGCACGACGATCCGCTTCGCTCGCGCTTTCGTCTGCGGCTTCGCCTCTGCAGCGCGAGCGGCAAGCGTCGGCAGCCAACCACAGAGCGACGTTGCCGCGACTCCGGCCGTCGAGAGTTGCAGCCATTCACGGCGCGAGAGCGGTGCTTCCCAGTCGGGGCGAGACATTCGTCGATTCCTAATGGTTGGTCGCAAACTCGGTGCTGTTGAGCAAGGCCCAGACGACGTCGTACAGAGCGCGCGTCGGGTCGGGCTGCGACTTGATGTGACGCAAGACGATCTGCCGCTCCTCGTCGGTCGGTCTACGAGTGAGCGTCGCCAAGTAGAGTTGTTCGAGTACCACTTCGGGCTGCTTGTTCTTCTGCGCCAACTGACCGACGACGCGCGAGCCGCGGTGCATGTCTTGCGAATTCATCAACCGGAGTGCTTGCGGCACGCCCGTTTCATAGGCCGTCGGCGCGGCGTTCTCTTCACCACGGAAGAACGAGGCGAAACTATCGCGTCCCCCGCGCGCCCGTTGGGCCGCTTTGACTTGTTCGTTCTGCGAGAGTTCCGGTTGCGGATTGACGGGCTCCGCCGACGGCGCGACCGGCGGATCACCCAATCGCATGACGGTCTGGATCGAGTCGCCGAGAACATACGGCGCCATGACCTTCACCGGCATATGGCTATACCATTCGACGTCGTCGTGATTGGCGTCGAGGGCGCGACTCGTCCGTTGATACGTCTTACTGAGCGTGAGAGCCCGAATCAGATAATGAATGTCGAAATCGTGGAGGCGAAACTGTTCGCCGAGCAACGCGAGCAGTTCCGGATGCGTCCCGGGATTAGCTGCGCGCAGATCGTCGACCGGTTCGACCAGGCCGCGCCCCATGAGTTTGCGCCAGAGTCGATTCACAAACGCTCGGGCAAAATACGGGTTGTCGTCGCTCGCCAGCCAATCGACGAACACCGGCAAGTACGGCTCCGCGGGGTCGAGCGTCGGTTTGACTCCGCCGAGAAACGTGGGCGTGACGGACATAAACGACGGCGGCGTCATGATCGGCTTCCGGTCGCCGCGCTCGCTGACTCCGTAATGCTCGACCTTCTCGATCCGTTCGTACTGATGCTTCACTTTGCTGAAAAATGCCGCCGTTCCCCAGTAGTCTTCTTGCTTCCAATCGGCGAACGGATGCGGGTGGCACTGCGCGCAAGTGATCTGCACGCCGAGCAAGACTCGCGACAACCGATCCGTCACCTCGTCGAGCGACTGATGCGTGAGAAGGAACGTCGTAGCGCCGTTGTTGCGCTGCATGCCGTCGGCCGTCAGGATGCCGCGGACGAATTCGTCGTAAGGCCGATTCGTGCGAAACGCCTCTTCGAGCCATTGGATGCCGGTCTCGTGCCGACGTCGCGCGGCGGCCGCCGTGCTGGGGATCAGATGCTCGCGCCACTGGTCGGTCATGTGCCGCGCGTACTCTGCTGAGTGCAGCAAACCGTCGATCAACTCTGCGCGCTTGTCGGCCTGCTTGTCGTTCAAAAAGGGTTCGACGACGTCGAGCGGCGGAATCACGCCGGCGACGTCGAGATAGACGCGACGCAGGAACTCGGCATCGTCGGTCCGCGGCGACGGCGGAATTTTCTTGGCTAGCAAAGCGGCATCGACGAACGCGTCGATCTGCTCGGCCAGTTCAGCGGCACTCAACCTCTTCGCCGGCGTCGGCCGTGCAGCGGGTGATTTGATTACCGATGCAGGCTTTGAATCGGCGCTCGATTCCGCCGCGGGCAGCTTCGGCGAACTCGCCATCAAAAACGTCACACACAGGACGCCGATGAGGAGCCGGCTGCAGCGAATGCAAAGCACAAAGTTCATCGAACTCACCACCCGCGGTAGCGTGCCGCTGAAGGTCGCGACCTACCAACCATGCCGAGAAGATGCCGCCTGTACAAAGCATCGGCGATTGCAGATGCGTCGTCAATCTTTTCTTTGTGGCAGCGGGTTTTTTCGAGTAGGAACCCGGTTCCGCTCGACTTCGACCCGCCGACGGAGTGCGAAACTCGACCCGCTTGTGATTCCACAGCGGGCGAGAGAGCGACTTTGCGAAATGACGGCCTAGCGACGCTCTACCCGAACAATTCCATCACCGGTTTGCCCGTCGTCAGCGGGCGCGAGATGCCGCTGTTGTTTTGCGGTTCGTTGATCGGAATATCAAGAGCGTGATAAATGGTCGCCGCAAACTCCTCGGGCCGAACGGGATTGTTAGTGACGTACGCGCCGTGTTTGTCCGACAAGCCATAGACGCCGCCGCCTGCGATACCGGCACCGGCCATGATCGACGAAAAGCAACTTGGCCAGTGCTGGCGACCGGGAGGTGTTTGGGTCAGCACGTTGGGAGTGCGGCCGAACTCTCCCGTTACCACCACCAACGTATTTTCCATCAAGCCGCGCTCTTTGAGATCGGAGAGCAGAGCCGATAGCGCTTGATCCAGTCGCGGCAGGCAGAAACCCATGCCGTATGAGCCGTTGCCGAAGGCGTTACCCATGCCCATGTTTCCGCCGTGCATGTCCCAACTACTGCTCGGTGGGCCGGCCGTATCGAACGGTGCCTGACCGGTCCAGCCGTTGACGGTGACGAACCGCACGCCAGCTTCAACCATGCGTCGAGCGAGCAGCAGGTTTTGTCCCAGCGGATGACGGCCGTAGCGATCGCGGAGTTTCGTCGGCTCACGATCAAGAATGAACGCATCGCGTCCTTCCGGGCGAGTAAGCGCGTCGTAACTCTTCTCGCGCAGTTGTTCCCAATCGGCGCCGCGAACGTCTTTGGCCAGCACGTTGCTCTCCATGTTGGCGAGCAACTCGCGACGTCGCTCCAGCCGAACTTGGTCGACGGGGTCGTAGATTTCAGGAGGAGTAAAGCTTTCCATCGCCGGATGATTCTGCGCCGAGCCGACGAACACCGGCGCGTAGGCTGAACCGATGTAGCCGCCGATGCCGATATTCGGGGCACAGAACACCGGCGGCCCGACGCACTTGATCAGCCATGCGTTCGAGACGATGTTCCGCTTGCTCGGCCGGTGTTTGGCGACGTACGAGCCGATGTAGGGAAGATCGTCCGGCACGCCTTGCGCCACGCGCTTTTCGGATTGCCCGCTGAGCAAGTTGTGCATCGCATCGAAGTGATTGCTGATTGCGCCTGGATGCGACATCGAGTTGATGAGCATGAACTGGTCGGTCAATTTCGCCAGTTCGGTGTGCATCTCGTTAATGCGCATGCCCGGCACTTGCGTGGCGATCGGCTGGTACGGCCCGCGAATCGAAGTGGGCGCGTTGGGCTTCATATCCCACGTGTCGAGATGACTCGGCCCACCGCAGAGCAAGACGAAGATGCACGACTTCTCGGCGGCTACGGCTTTGCCCGTCGCGTCGAGTTTGTCGCTCCCCAGCACCATGCCCGGCATGCCCAACGAAAGCGCACCCAGTCCGCCCGCGATCAGAGCCTGCCGTCGATTCAGTTCCAATGTGCTCATGGAAACACCTGACTGCTGGAAATAGAAATTTCGGCCGATCGGTGGGAACAACAACGCGGAGAATTTGCCGAGCGATTTCGCACGCGTTTAGGGACGCCTGAATACGGCCTGGATCGTGCTCCAAGGGGAGGCGCCGAGATCAAGGTTCGCTGGGCCGTACAGGCACTAAAAGCATATCGCAATCCAAGAGGCGAAGCCAACAGGGAACTCGCGAACTTTGCCAACTTGGCAATTCGGCGGCTCACCCTCGATCGGTTTAACCGTAGCGAGTGACTTTCGCGCGTAGCGGTTTACATATTATCCAGTGCACGGAGATCGCCTGGACGCGGGATTTGATAGCGGCAGCGGCTTGTTTACTTCGATACGATAAAACCCAGCGGAGCTTGCCTTTGCCGAAGTCCTGTTGCCGCAGAAGATCGCTTTATCAACCAGTTGTATCGAAAAACGATCAACGCATATCGACGGAGATTGATCGCATGATGTGGCTCAAGCCGACGATGGTGTTGACGGTCTTGTGCGGGCTGTCGGCCGATTCTCTTTTTGCGCAAGCGCCGTCGCTAACGAAGTCGCCGCCTTTGCCGGCCGAGTTGGTTTGGAAGTTCGGTACGGCGACCGCCGAGATCACGCCGAAGGAGAGCATGTGGATGGCCGGCTATGCGGCGCGGCAGAAACCCTCCGACGGTACGGCTCGCCCCTTATTCGCTAAGGCGTTGGCTCTGGAAGGAGCCGACGGTCGGCCGTTCGTGCTGGTAACGACCGACCTGATCGGCATTCGCCGCAACGTCCGCGATGCGGTGGCTGAGCAATGTCGCACGCAATTTCAAGTTCCGCCGGAACGGTTGTTGTTGAATGCTTCGCACACGCACTGCGGGCCCGAGTATCGTCCGCGAGCCGGTCGCGAAGCCGAGGCAGAGAACTACCAGAAGTTCCTCGAGCAGACCTTGGTCGAGTTGGTCGGCAAGGCCTTGAAAGATCGCCGCTCCGCCGTCGTGGCCTATGCCCAGGCTCGCTGCGGCTTTGCGATGAACCGTCGGCGCAATTACGCACTGTCGGCCGACGACGTCAACGCCAAGCGAGCGCCGACTTACGACGGTCCGGTCGATCACGACGTGCCGGTGATGACGGTCCGCGACGAAACCGGAGCACTGCGGGCCGTCGCGTTCGGCTATGCCTGTCATAACACGACGCTCAGTTCGGTGACGGTCCCCCCGGCTGAGCCTCGTTATCTGTTCAACGGCGACTATGCCGGCTTTGCACAAGAGCGTTTGCAGCAGGCTTATCCGGAGTGCACGGCGCTCTTCGTCAACGGTTGCGGCGGCGACCAGAATCCCTACCCGCGTCGCGACGAAGTGCCCGGCCTGTTGCCGTTGGAGTTGGCCGAGCATCACGGTCGCACGCTGGCGTACTCGGTGATCGCGGCGATCAACACCGGCGCAAGACCGATCCAGGGTTCGATCCGAGCATCGATCGGCGATGTGGAATTGACGCGTAACGCCGATAAGCCGAGCCATACGTATCCGGTGCAGGTCGTCGTGCTCGGCGACGCGGTGACGCTGGCCGCTTTGGGAAGCGAAACGGTGGTCGACTATGCGCTCCGTCTGAAGCAGGAGATTAAATCGCCGCTCGTCTGGGTCGCCGGCTACTCGAACGACTATGCCGGCTATGTGCCGAGCCGCCGCGTCGCCGTCGAAGGGGGCTACGAGGCGGCAAACGATTTCACGCTTGACGTCGAGGAGCGCATCGTCGGCAAGGTGCACGGACTGCTTAAGTCGCTCGCTGTTCCGCCGCGCTAGTGTGTGCGTCGCGGGCGGGACGAGGGGCACGGCTCTCGCAATGTTCTTACGTCGTTCGATTGAATCAATCTCGCCTGCAACTCTTGAGGGAGCCCACTACGATGTCGACTTCCACGCGACGTGACTTCTTGGCGGCCGTGAGTTCGGCGACGGCGTTGGCGGCGACGACCAAAGACGCGAACTCGCTCGTCGCGGCCGAGGTTCCCGCCGATCTGGTACAGTCGACGCCGCCGGCGGCGAATCTCGGATCCTTGTTTCCTACGGTGGAACGACTGGCCGCCGCCGATGCCGAGTACGACTACTCATTCCTGCATCCCCGATTCAAAACGCTTGACGAGTTCAAACAGGCGGCCCGAGCCAAGGTGCTCGATGCCTTCGCCTATCGACCTGCGCCGGTCGAACCGCAAGCGGAGGTTATCGAGCGCGTCGACCTGGGAGACTATGTTCGCGAGAAGGTCGTGTTTTCGACGTCGCCGTTGTTGCGCGTGCCGGCTTACGTGCTGATTCCCAAGGGATTGAACAAGCCCGCGCCGGCGATCATCGATCTCCACTCGCACGGCGGCATGTTCTTGTTCGGCAAAGAAAAGGTGACCGATCTCGGCCGGAACCATCCCACGATGGTCGGCTATCATCAGCGGAATTACGACGGCAGGCCGACGGCGACGCACTGGGTTCGTCGCGGTTACGTCGTCATTACGATTGATGCGTTCATGTTCGGTGAACGGCGTTACCTGGCGGCCGACGATGCTAAGCATGGTTGGGAACGTTCGCGCTACACCGAGGAAGACGTCGCGCACTTGAATCAGCAGTGCCGCAACAAAGAGTCGACCATCGTGAAAGGCCTCACGCTCGCCGGTCTCACTTGGCCCGGCATCGTCACGTGGGACGACATGCGAACGGTCGATTATCTCTCGACGCGCCCCGAGGTTGATCCGCAGCGCATCGGTTGCGTCGGCGTTTCTTTCGGCGGGCATCGCACGCTGTTTCTCGCCGGTCTCGACGAGCGGATTGCGGCGGCGTGCGTCGTCGGTTTCATGTCCACCGTCCGACCGATGATTCGCGGTCATCTCGACACGCATTCGTTCGTCCATTTCGTGCCGCATTTGCATCGCTACCTCGACCTCCCCGACGTCGTCTCGATGATGGCGCCCAAACCGCTGCTGGTGCAGCAATGTTCGCAAGACCGACTGTTCCCCTTGGAGGGGATGCAGGCCTCGGTAGAGAAAATCGGAGCGGTCTTCGACAAGGCGGGCGTGCCCGAGCGTTTTCAGGGGAAGTTCTACGACGTTCCCCATCGGTTCAGCCTGCCGATGCAAGACGACGCGTGCGCGTTCTTCGATCGCCATCTCAAGGCGTGATGCAGCATGAGTTCACGCAGCATAAGCTGAAGGGCCCGCCGCGACTGCGATTTGTGGATCTCCGCCAATTTCCACCGATGAAAGTCGCTCTCCTTTTCGCGGCCGAGCGAAGGTTACTTCACTTGGCCTCGCATATGCTAACGCCCGCGATGTTAATAAAGCCGCCGCGGATCGAAAGGCCGCACTCGAATTCACGTCCGACTGTCGCAGCCGCGCCGATTAAGTCAGCTCGCGAATCGGTCGGCCGCCGTTTTGGACGATTGCCGTCGGTCGGCCTTGCGGGTTGGTCCAGTGCGTATCGAGCGTAATGCCGAGATGCTGGAAAGTCGTCGCCGCGAGATCTTCGGGCGTAACGCGTCCCGAGGCGATGCCGTAGCCTTTGTCGTCGGTGCGGCCGATCACCTGGCCGTGTCGTAAGCCGCCGCCGGCGACGAGCATCGACATCACATTAGTCCAGTGACCGCGGCCGGCGGTCTGCGTCATGACGGGGGAACGCCCGAACTCGCCCATCATCAGAATCAGCGTCGAATCGAGAAGTCCGCGCGTCTCCAGATCGGTAATCAACGTCGTCAGGGCGAGGTCGATCGTCGGTAGCAACGGCGTGAGGCCCTTTTCGATGCCGCCCCATTTCACTTCGTCGCCGTGATGATCGAAATATCCCCAAGCGCCGCTGACCAAGACGAAGCTCGTTCCCGCCTCGACGAGTCGTCGTGCGAGCAGCGCCTTCTGACCGACGCTGCCGCGACCGTATGCCTCGTGCATCGCGGCCGGTTCGCGAGAGATATCGAACGCCTCGCGGACCTTGCCGGAGAGAACCATGTCGTAGGCCGACTGCTGATGACGATCGAGATGGGCCGAGGCGCCGCGCTCATCGAACTTCCGCGCCATCTCGTCGAACCGGCGACGCAGCGTATGGCGGTCTTGAAGCCGGTCGAGCGTCAGGCCCTCGGGCATCGCCAACTTGTCGGCGACTTCGAGTCCCTTCACCGGCGCATAGTCGTGCCCTAGTTCACCCGCCTCCCAAACGTCGGAGGTCCAACTGTCGGCCAAGCCGACAAAGCCCGGCATGCCCGGGGCGTTCGGGCCGTGATACTTGGCGGCGATCGAGCCCATCGACGGATAGCCGCCGCCGTCCTTGCCGTCGTTGGTGCGACGGGCGTTGGAGTTGCCGGCCTGCATGGTGATCGGCGTGTGATTGCTCGACGAGCAATCGACGGAGCGAATGACGGTGAGCTTGTCCGCCATGGCAGCTTGCAGCGGCAAGTGCTCGCTGAAGCGAACGCCTGGTAGCTTGGTGGCAATGGTGCTATACGGACCGCGAATTTCTCGTGGGGCATCGGGCTTCGGGTCCCACATATCCAAATGACTCGGCCCGCCGGAGAGCCAGAACAAGATGACCGACTTCTTGTCGCTCGACTTTCCTGAAGCCGCCGTCGCCGCCTGCACGCGCAATAGATCGGGCAGAGAGAGTCCGGCCAGACCGGCCGTTCCCAGCTGCAAAAACCAGCGCCGCGAGCCGACGCGAATCAGATCGCCGCGCGGCGGTAGCATGGGATTGCTCCGCAGGGCAGAAGCGTGCGCGGCATCGTGCGAGGTTGCGTTGCTAAGCGCCATCGGAAGGGCTCCTCTCGTGGTCGCGATCGGGCGAGACGCAGGCGGGGAGGATCAGTCTACATCGATGCGTTGGCGCGGCCAACAGAGATCACAACCGTCGCCACTTAATATTATTCGCTCGTCTTTGCTTCGCTCGCATCCGCGCCGATGTGGACATGCAATCGCGCCGTGGCGACCTCGCCGCGCTGATTGGTGCTCTGTACGCGGACCAGATAATGTCCCGCCTGGGCGTAGCGATGCACCGTCTTTGCGTAACCGTCTGGGGCGAGCGCCTTGGCGTTGCCGTCGCTGCGCACTTCGACCGGCGGCGTGCCGTCGCCGAAGTCCCACATCTCGTTGCCGATGAACGGACCAAACGTCCGCACCAGAAACGTCACGTCGTCTCCCGGCTTCAGGTTCAGCGACGGCGCATAGGCTGCGTGAATCGCTTGCGGTATCTGATCGGGATGTTTGCGATCAAAAACTTGGACGACGGCGAAGTCGTAGTCGATGCGACCCGCCGCGTCGGTCACCTTGAGGATTTCGCTGTAGGCGCCCGGCTTCACGTACCGATGTCGTAATCGCGGTTCCTGCACCGTCGAACCGTCGGTCAGAGTCCATTCGTATTTCGCGAGCGGTCCCGCGGCGCTCCACGACCGCGTCGCGTCCAGTTCCACGCTTTCGCCGGCCCACAGCACGTGATGAGGCCGCGCCACGGCGACCATCGCCGGTCGATATTGTCGGAGATACGCTTCCCATAGCATGCCGTAGGCGGCTTGCGTTCCCCATTTGCCCGACGGCTGTCGGCTTTTGATTTCAAAATGCAGATGCGTCCAACCGCCGCTAGCCCCTTCTTTGCCGAGCAGCCCGATCCGGTCTCCCTTGCGTATCATCCGGCCGGGTACCACTTGCTCGTCGATGATTTGCAAGTGGCTATAGCGGTAGTACCACCCGCGGGCATCGAGCAGATAGACGACGTCGTACCGCTCGGCCACCGGCGACTCGCGCTCCTTCGACCGCCGATGACCGTCGAGCACTTGGAGACCGCGAGAGACGATCAGGCCGTCGGTCGCCGCGACGACTTCGACCATTCCTTCGGCGCCGCCGATGTCTTCGCCGCTGTGGTAGTAAATCTTTTTTACCGTCGGGCGCTCACCGCCGTCGACGTAGGTCGGCTCATTGGCCATCTGCGTCGAAGTGGCGAACCAACGCTGCTTGACGGGGTAAAGGAACTCATCCGGCTCGATCAGCGGCGATTCGGCGGGCCAAATCCGCAACCGCGCGTCTTTCACTAATCCCCACGAGTCGTTGCCGGTGTTGGTGTAATAGCCGCGGGTAATGGGACAATCGATTCGCACGCCGGCGACCGTCGTCGGCAAGTGATACGTCGCGGAAACGAGTGTCATGCGTTGCCCGTTAACCTCGACAGTCACTTCCGCCCGACGAACGGCGTCCCGCAAAGCGTCGCGAGCTTCCTGTAAGTCGACGAGCTTGATCGTTGCCGGCTGACCGTCGCTCAACGTCACGTCGACCGATTCGCCTAAGTTCAGATCGACGGCGCGAAGCAAAGTCGTCTTCGTCGTCACGGTGGGAGCCGCTGTCGCAGTCTCTTGTGCCCCGGCAGGCGTCGAGCCAACCGTTTTAAACAGGATTTGCACGCCGATTGCTGCGCAGGCTACGAGTACGATGAAGGGGAATTGATTTCGGAAGCTCATAAGTCAGTCGCATATTTCTGGAAGCGGCGGATCGGAACGGCTTCGTGCCTTCGTTTCGCGAAGTACAGAGCGACGACGATGACCAATTCAACCAGCGTCGTATCGCCGCTTGTGGTCTCACGCAGCGCGTGACGTTATCGTTTCCGCCCCTAATTGCCCAGCAGGTACTCGACCTGCCGGTCGGTCCTGTCTGTCGGCCTATCAGATTCTTAGCCGGCAGCAATTCTTTTCCGACTCGATCTCCAGACCGATCGAGAGCAGCGATCTTGGGTGTTGACGCAATATTCGTAGGCCCAAACCGCGATCGTCTCGAAATGGACGTTCTGCGAGCGGCACATCAGACTTGGGCCGGTTATATCTAAACCACTCGCCCCCAGTTCCTGCAAGGGAGTCGGCAAAGTTGGCTTTACCGACCCGATCGACATAAGATCGGAAACCACGGGTCGTGGCCCGTTGCAGTTTGACTATCGATTCATCCCTCCTTTTTTGTCCTAACCCTTGCCATGAATAAATCACTCGCAGTTGTGTTTCATTCCGCTCTCATTCTCGCGTCAACGCTTGCGATGGCAGGGGCGGCGTTCGCTCAAGGTGAGCCCGGCGTCGAAGAAAAGTTCATTGCCATGTTGAAGAACGCGACGCTGCAGGGATCGTGGGCGCCGGTGCAGCAGGGACAGCTGGGTGCGGAGAAGGGGAATGATCGCTATCGGATTGCCCGCGTCGAGAAGGTTGACGGCGAGAAGTGGTCGATCGTCTCGATGTTCAATGCCGGCGGGAAGCAAATGGAGTTTCCGATCTCCGCGTCGGTAAAGTTCGCCGGCGATACGGCCATTCTGATCCTGGATAACGTTCGGACGGGCCCGGGCAAAGCGACTTGGTCGGCACGCGTGATGTTTCACGACGATGTTTATGCCGGCCGCTGGTGGGAGACGGCGAATCGCACACACGGCGGCACCATTTCGGGCACGATTTCGCGTACCGAATAGTTTTCGAGATCATTTTTCCAATCGCCTTTTTCGTTAATGAAGAGTGGGACCATGGACCGCAGAGCCTTTCTCGCCGCGGGGAGTTTTTGTTCCGCGCTCGCTTTCGCGCCGCGCATTCGAGCAGAATGGCAGCCGAGCGAACGTTATCCCGATCCGGCCGTGCGCGTGATCGATCCGAGCTTCGCCAAGTACCGTTTGAATCTAGCGAAGGTCGAGAAGATCGCGTCGGGCATGCGTTGGTGCGAGGGGCCGGTCTGGTTCGGCGACGGTCGTTACTTGCTCTGGAGCGATATCCCGAACAACCGCCTGATGAAGTGGGACGAGGAAACCGGGGCCGTCGGCGTGTTTCGCAAACCGTCGAACAACTCGAACGGCAACACCCGCGATCGCCAA
>CAMCTH010000035.1 GCA_945877965.1 Planctomicrobium piriforme
CGCACGATGGGAGCGTCTTCTGGTTGCAAGACCCGGCCGAGGCCAAGCTGCCGCGGGGCGGAATCTTTCGCACTCGCGAGGCCGAGACGGGGCACCGGGCCGTGCTCAGCGGCCGGACGCCGCTCGACAACGTCGACCGCATTCGCGAGTCGCTGGTGCAAAGCGGCATCGAGTTCTTGCACATCCCGGTCGACCAACCGGTGCTGCCGCGCGTCCGTTACTTTTTGAAGCATCGCAAATCGCTGGGGCACGACTAAGCGCCGCTCGTTCTGATTGAATCGATCATGACTCACGAACCGCAAACCACCACGACGCACACGAAGCCCGCCGGCAGCCGCGCGGCGGCGATCGCCGTCGTCGTCGGGCCGTTGTTGGCGATCGCGATCGTCTGGTTCGCGCTGAATCGCGGCAGTCGCGACGTCACAATCGGCGTCGAGGGACGGAAGGTCGTCGAGATCGCCGGGCCGGAACTCCAGGCCGCGCCGTTCACGCCGGGGGACGCGGTCTCGGTCCGCATCGCCGACGTGCAGCCGGTCGCCGGCGGCTTCCGCTACGATCTCCGCTACGTCACCTACGGCCCCGGCCAACACGACCTCGCGAAAACGTTGTCGACGCCCGACGGCAAGCCCCTCGCGCCGCGCGATGAGTTGACCGTCGCCGTAGATACGCTGCTCCCGGAGTCGCACAAGGGCGATCTCTACGAAACGCCGAACGCCAAGATCAACTTGCACTCGGGCTATGCCCTGGCGATGCGGGCGTTGTGGTTCTTGTGGCTGCTGCTGCTCGTGCCGCTCGTGTGGCTCGGTCGCAAGAAGAAGCATCGCGCCGCGCCGGTCGTCCCGCCGCCGACGGTCAGCGAACGGCTCCGCTCGCTGCTCGAACAGGCGTCGCATGAAAACTTGTCGTCAGAACAGCAAGCCGACTTGGAACAATTGCTGATCGCCTTCTGGTCGCAGCGGCTCAAGCTGTCGTCCAAACGGCTCGGCACGATGATCGAACAATTGCGCAAGCATCCCGAGGCGGGCCGACAGTGGAACCGCGTCGAAGGCTGGCTGCACAGCGGCAAGTCGACGACCAACGGCACCGTCGCCCGCGAGTTGCTGCATGATTTAGATACGTTGAAGTAAGACAGGAGTGGCTGGTGGTTAGTGGCTAGTCAGCCAAAATCGCAACTCACTAACCACTGGCCACCGACCACTAGCCACTACCACCATGATCTTCTCCCGCCCCGAACTTCTACCGCTGCTCTGCCTGCCGATTTTGTTCGGCTTTTGGAGTTGGCTGCGCCGCGGTCGACCGATCGTGCTGCCGTACGATCATGGCGATCTTCGTCGCGGTCGAGTGCTCGATTACCTCGTGCGGATCGCGGGCTTGTTGCCGGCCGGACTCGCCGCCGTCGCACTCTTGCTGTGGTCGGGTCCGTTGCGTGAAGGGCCGCCGACGTATCCCGCGCAGGTCGCCAACATTCAGCTCGCGCTCGATACGTCGGGGAGCATGAAGGACCAACTCGGCGACAAGCTGAAGCCCGACGGCACGGTCTTCACCAAGTACGACGGCGCGATGGAAGCGATCGCCGAGTTCACCAATCGTCGCGCGGGCGACGCCTTCGGGCTCACGATCTTCACCTCGGGCGTGATCCATTGGGTGCCGCTGACCACGGACCTCTCGGCCATTCGCTATGCCGTGCCGTTCGTCCGTCCCGGCAAACTGCCGCAAAAATGGTGGGACGGCACGAAGGTCGGCAACGCACTGGTCGAATGCGCGAAGCTGCTCGAAGAACGATCCGAAGGGGATCGCATGGTCATCTTGCTGACCGACGGCGAGAGCCCGGACTTGCTCAACGGTCAGGCTGCAATCATCGCTCGCGGCTTGAAGGAGCGGAACATCGTCGTGTACATGATCTCGATCCGCAACACGCCGCCGGCCGAGGAGTTGAAGACGATCACGCAGATCACCGGCGGCGAGACGTTCGAGTCGGGCGACATCGACGCGCTGCGATCGGTCTTCACCAAGATCGACCAACTCGAACGGGCCAAACTCGTCGCCAAGCAAACGACTTGGCTGGAATTCTATCGCCCGTTCGCTTGGATCGGCTTGCTCTTGCTCGGCCTGCAACAAGCGGCCGCATTCGGCCTGCGCTTCACGCCGTGGTAAGGTCGCGACGTCGGGTTCGATGACGCTCATCTGCGATCCATTCCGGCCCACGGGTCGTTAATTGGTTGAATCGACCCGCGCAAGCGTTCTACAATCGGCCGTCCGACTCGCGGGGCACCCGGGTCGTCCGTCACTCCTCGGCCTCCTCTCTGCAAAGGACGCGTCATGAGTTTTTGGGACACGGTCAAGGGTTGGTTCAACATCGGCGGCGTGACGGTGAAGATCACGCGAGTGGAAGACCCGTTCCCGAGCCAAGACACGGTGATGAAAGGGAACTACACCCTCACGACGAAAATCCCCAAGACGGTGCTCAGCACGCAGGTCGAGTTCTACGCCGAAGAGAAATATCGCGAGCGAGAAAAAGAGGGTGAGGAAGAAAAGGAAAAGACGAATCGCATTTCGCTCGGGTCGTACAATAGCAAGGACGTCCTCGCCGGCGACGATTATCCGTTCGATCTCGCGGCCGGCGAATCGCGGCAGATGAGCTTTATTCTCGTCGACGTTAACGTCGACGGCATCGTCGGTCGGATGCGAAAAAAAGGGGGCTTCGTCGGCACGCTTGGCCAGGCCGCGCAGTTCACCGCGAGTTTCTCCGCGCCGGTCGAGCTGCGTTATTACCTTCAAGTCACGGCCGACGTCAAAGGGGCGGCATTCGACCCAAGCGACACGGTGCCGATCCGCGTCATGCCCGGCAAGTCATGAATCCATCGAATCCCGGTTTTACAACGCTGGACGATTGGATCGCCCGCGAGGCTGCTTCGTGTTCGCTTGACGCGCCGGAGGAATTCAACGCGGCCGTCGATCAACTGATTGC
The DNA here is from genome assembly GCA_945877965.1 of Planctomicrobium piriforme. Lineage (GTDB taxonomy): Bacteria > Planctomycetota > Planctomycetia > Pirellulales > PNKZ01 > CAMCTH01. Next base: position 2,969 of record CAMCTH010000035.1, read on the forward strand.
CGCACTCGGCGACGGCGTAGAACTCCTCGGCCTCGGCGAGGCGTTGCACGGCGGCGAGGCGATTTTGCTGCTCCGCAATCGGTTGTTCCAGCGATTAGCGGAGCGGCACGGCTATACGGCGATTGCGATCGAAAGCAGTTGGGCCCGGTCGCGGCTTGTGAACGAGTACGTCGGCGGAGTCGGCGCGGCGACGATTCGGCCGACTGCGTACGAGGCCGTGCAAGAGGCCGGGTTCAGCCATGCGTGCGGCCGGCTCACCGCCAATCGCGAACTCGTAGAATTGTTACGAACGTACAACGCCGACGAAGCGCGCTCGACCAAGTTGCGGTTCTACGGGTTTGATAGTTCGACCGAAATGGGAGGGGCCGAGAGTCCGCGTCGACCGCTCACTTTCGCGCTCGGTTATCTCGACTCGATGGCTGACGCTGCGGGACGACGGCATCGCGCGCGGATCGAGGCGCTGCTCGGAGCCGATGCCGATTGGGAAAATCCCGCGGCTGCGTTCGATGCCGCAAAGTCAATCGGGCAATCACCGCAGGCGACGACGCTTCGCGCGGCGGTCGAGGACCTGATCGGCGAGTTACGATTATATCGTGCGGCCGCCGCTACGCCCGACGCGGCGGATCGCTGGTCCGAGGCGATGCACTACGCGACGTCGGCCCGCGACTTGTTGAACTATCATGCGGAGATGGCCCTCGCATCGGACGATCGGACGGCGCGGCTGCTCGGGATGCGCGATGCGCAGATGGCGGACAATCTGGCCTACATCGCGGCCTGCGAGCGCGGGCGCGGCAAGGTGTTGGTCTTCGCGCACAACGCGCATTTGCAGCGGAGCCCCGCGCAATGGCAATGGGGTCCGAACTTGCTCGTGTGGCAGCCGGCCGGCGCGCATCTGCACACGCTGTTCGGTGCACGCTATGCCGTCGTCGGCTCGGGGGTCGGCGTGTCGGACGAGAACGGCATCGGCGAGCCGGAGGACGGAACCCTCGAAGCGCGCTTGACCGCGTTTTCCGCGGCGTCGTCTTCTGCGCCGAACTCGGCGGCGACGTTCATTCCCACGCACCGCGGCCGCGGTCTGCCGCCGGCCGAGATTGCGGCCTTGCCGATCCGCACCGGCAGCGCCAGAAACCCAGGCTACTTCCCACTCAAGCCGCAAAGCCTCACCGATTTCGACGCGATCTGCCTCGTTAGCTCAACGCCGTACAGCCGCGGCGCAACGCCGTTGCCCTAAGTATTTGGTAGGGTGGGGCGGAGTCTCACCCTACGCAGACAAAAAATCCGGCGATGTCGAGTCTTCTTGAACTGCTCACGACGCGAACTTGGTGGGCTTATGATCCCCAGGCACCCGGCTATGCGCAGCCGTACCATGCGTTCAATCTGTTCGAAGGATGTGCGTGGTGGGTGTTGGCGGCGCTGGTGCTGATCCGCTATCTGCGGCACCGCAACTCGCCGTTGGAACTCGCCTACTGCGCGGCCTTCGTCACGTTCGGGCTGAGTGATTTCGTCGAAGCGTATCGTGTGACTTCGTGGTTGATCCTGGCCAAAGGGGTGAACCTCGCAGTACTACTGTTCCTCAGGCATCGGGTTCTCAGCCGGTTCTATCCGGAGAGTAAGACGTATTAAGCGGCTGAAGCTTCATCGGGCCGCGGAGACGAGCGGTGGGGCTTTGCCCCACCCTACATTTCGAAATACCTGTCGATTTCAGGATTTGGCGAACGACTAACTCTTAGTCGCGGGCAATTCGGTTCGCGGCGAATACCCGGTAGGAGAAACAATCATGTCGATTAAACAAAAAATCGCCCCTTGCTTGTGGTTCGACGATCAGGCCGAGGCGGCCGCTCGGTTTTATACGAGCATCTTTCCGAACTCGAAGATCGTGACGATCGCTCGCTACGGCGAGGCGGGACGCGAGATTCACGGTCGGGCGGCCGGGTCGGTGATGACCGTCGTGTTCGAACTCGACGGGCAGTCGTTCACCGGGCTCAACGGCGGGCCGTACTTCAAATTCAACGAAGCCGTGTCGCTGCAGGTCTTCTGCGACACGCAGGCCGAGTTGGATGGCTATTGGGAGAAGCTCTCGGCCGGCGGCGACCCGCAGGCGCAGCAATGCGGTTGGCTGAAAGACCGGTTTGGCCTGTCGTGGCAGATCATGCCGAGCCTGATGGGCGAAATGTTCAGCGGCCCGGCAACCGAGAAATCGAACCGCGCGATGGCGGCGATGCTGCAGATGAAGAAGCTCGACATCGCGGCGCTGCAGCGGGCGTATGACGGGTAAATAGAATCCAACCGGGTTTTCCTCCGGCGTACGCGGCTGCGCCGCTATCGCCGGGGGATAAAGGGAGAGCGGCGATTCGTGGCACGGCGTTGCACCGTGTAAGCCCCGGGGACGGCGCGATCGTGCGCCGCGGCCGGCATTGGGTTGCAGTCGGTTTGGTTTCCGACCATGATCGTAGCCGGTCGGTCTGCCGGCCGATTCCGCTTGCTCGCTCCCGCCTACATCTGATCTTTCCATCCGTGAGGTCGTCATGATCCGTTCGACGTCGTTCGCCTGCTCGCTTCTTCTCCTCAGTGCCGTCGCTCAGGCGCAAGACGTGCCGCCGCCGACGGGTCTCGCCGCCGTCGTCGCGCCCGACGCCAAGTGGGAACGGCTCTACACTCGGACCGCGCCGATCAGCGGCGGCTTGACCGAAGGGCCGGCCGTCGCGCCGGACGGCAGCATCTACTTCACCGACATTCCGTTCGGCGTCGATGCCGGCGGGTTGATCGTCCGCTTCGATCCGCAGACGAGTACGACGAGCCTCTTCTCCGACGACAGCGGCAAAGCGAACGGTCTGGTCTTCGACGCGGCCGGCTTTCTGCTGGCGTGCGAAGGGGCGAACGGCGGCGGCCGACGCGTCAGCCGTTGGAACGTCGTGACGAAGCAGAAGTACAGCGTGGCCGAAACGTTTGGCAACAAGAAGTTCAACGCCCCGAACGACATCTGCGTCGACCGCAACGGACGGATCTACTTCACTGATCCGAAGTATCTCGGCGACGAGCCGCGCGAACTCGACAAGATGTCGGTCTACTTCGTCGAGCCGACGGGAGCCGTGCGCCTGGCGACCGCCGACGTCACGAAGCCGAACGGCATTGCCGTCAGCCCCGACGGCCGGACGCTCTATGTGGCCAACCACGACAACGGCAGCGATGACGTAACGAAGCCGGCCCCGGCGACGCACGGACCGATGACGATCTACGCCTTCACGCTGGCGGCCGACGGCACGGCGATCGACAAGCGGACGGTCATCGACTTCGGCGACAAGAAGGGTTGCGACGGCATGACGGTCGACTCGGTCGGACGACTGTATCTGACGATCCGCGAACCGTCGCGCCCCGGCGTCATGGTGCTCGACCCGAAGACGGGCAAAGAGGTCGCCTTCCTACCGACGGGGCCTGCGGATCAATCGGGCGACAAGCTCGTCGGTCTGCCGAGCAACGTCGAGTTCGGCATCGGCCCCGACGCGAGCACGCTGTACTGCACGGTCGACTTCAGCCTGCAGCGAATCAAGCTGAAATCGAAGGGGACGAAGTAGCAGAGCAGATTTGCTCACGCAAAGGCGCGAAGGCGCTAAGAAGGGAGAGAAGCAATGACATGCTCTCTTTGCGACTTCGCGCCTTGGCGTGAGAGCTCTTCTCCGTTTAGTCGAGCCGGCGTTCTTCCGCGGGAATGTGCAGTACCGTGAGGGCCGCCGACTCCGTGCCGCGCGGTTGGCCTTCGCGCCAGCCGTCCCACGAGATGAAGAAGCGTTCGCCCTTCTCGTCGAGCACGTTGCCGAAAGAGCCGTCGCAGGCGTACTTGTACTTGCTCCAGATCGTCTGATGGACGAACGCGAGAATCTTTCGCTTCCCCGTCTTCACGTCGTACTGCACGATCGGCGTGCCGTCGCGCGATGCGCCGCCGTGAGCGCCTGGAACGTAGTAGAGATAACGGCCCGTCGGATCGGCTTCGATGCTGGAGATATATTCGATCGTGCCGACGCCGACGTTGCCGAGTTGCTTCAACTCGTCGGTCGCGGGGTTGTAGCTCCACATGTCGGCCTTCGTGCCGCTGGTGCCGTAGATCAAACCTTGCGGCGTTTCGCGACTCGCGCTGCGAACGTTCGGCACGTTGGCCGGCGTCACTTGGTTCGTCGCCGGGTCGTAACACTTCCCTTCCCAATAAACGCGGCCGCCGTGCTTCGGCGAATAGAAGCAGACGCGGTACGGACCGTCGTCGCATTGGAACTTGATTTTTCGTGTTTTGAGATCCAGCACGAAGAACTGAATCTTTTGGTTCGGGGCGTCGCGACCGACGGCCGTGCCGACGTACATCAGGCTTCGCCCCGGATCGACCAAGCTGCACGGCATTGTGTGGCGATCGACGGGCCATTGCGCGATGATCTCGGTCTCGGCCGTCTTCGGGTCGGTCGCGAGAATCCATTCCCCTTTCCAACCGTTGCCGTCGTGCGTGACAGTCGGCGAGCCGCGATCGGTGCAATAGTACAGTCGTCCGTCGGGTCCCAGGTCGATCCGACTCTGCATCTCGCCCGGTCGATAATTCATCTCCGGTGGAAAGACGTTCTTCGATTCGAGAAAGCGGGCCGTATCACAGAGCAAGCGGAACGACTTCTTCGCGCCGTCGTATTCCCACAAGTGCGCGGTCCCCTTCGGTGCGAGATGATCGTTGCTCGACGTGTAGTACTTGTCGCCGACGACGATGCCGTCCGAACGATGCGACCACGGATTGCCGATGTAGTTCTGCTCCGGGTAGTAAGCGAAGTCGACCGTCGGTGCGACCTTCGCGATCTCGACCCCTTCACGGAGCGTGGGGCTCGGCGTGAGAAAGGCGTCGGTTCGCTCGGTGACAACCGTCTGACCGGCGGGAAGCCTAGGCGGGTACGGCAGCGGATAGAGCTTCCGCATCTTCTCGGGGTCTTTCGGCGGCGTGGGGCCGAGCACTTTCGGCTTTTGCTGAGCCAGCAAAACAGAAGCGACGACGAGCCAAGCAAAAGGAGCGATTAACAGCGAGCGGAGCGACATAACGGTTTAACCTTGCTGAAAGGGCGTGAGTCGAGCCGCGAGCGAGGCGCGGGCGGAGAGACTTAATATGCACTGTCGACGAGCGATGAACTACCCGGCAGATCCGTTTCGACACCAATTTTAGGCCCGATAATCGGTCGGAAGCGGCGTCGATGCCCGGGACGAAGACTGCCCGAGGTCGTCCCGATGGCGCATCCCAAGCGGCTCCCAGGGCAGGATCATCTACAATCGTTGCAAAGCCATTTAAGCCAGCAACTTAAAGCCGGCGAGGCCGACGCTACGAAAACCTGGGAGGAATAGACGTAACCAGGAGAGTGGGATCGGCAATTATTCCTGCAAGATGCGAGTCCCCAAAACCTAGCGGGGACTTGCTTTACTCACCCCGCCCGATGGATGAAGATTAACAAGTCCATCCCGCCCTATACGCCCCCCGCAGTTTTTCGGTGCATCAGGAGATACGACGTGGCACAGGTTCACGGTTGGTTGTTCCGGATCGCGTTCGTCTGCTTGGCCTGCCTCTCGGCAGCGCCCCAAGCCTCTGCGGCCACGCCGCTCGACGTCATCCTCAATGAGGAAAACGCCTCGAAGAAGATCATCACCGCGCCGACGATCGACGACCTTTCGTTCCTGCGTCGTCTCTCGGTCGACATGATCGGCCGAATTCCGACGCTCGATGAAATCAAAGAATACGAAGCATGGCCGGCGGCCGAACGTCGCGGGATGCTTGTCGACAAGCTCCTGAAGGCCGACGGATTCGCTGATCGCTGGACGGTCTTCATGGCCGACTTGCTTCGCATTCGTACCAACTCCGACGGCGGCGCCGCCGAAATGGCCTTCGTTCACAAGTCGGTAAAAGAGGGAATGCCGTACGACGTTCTCTGTCAACAACTGATCACTGCGGTCGGCAAAGCCGGCAAGATTCCGGAAGTCGGCTTCGTGCTGAACGACAACGCCGACCCGATGGCGCTGGCCGGCACCGCCGCTCAGGTCTTCATGGGCGTGCGGATCGCGTGCGCTCAGTGCCACGATCACCCGTTCGACGTTTGGACCCGTGAGCAATTCTACGGCATGGCCGCGTACTTCGGCAAAACGCAACGTCGCGAGATTGACTTCACCAAGTCGGTCTATGCGATTGAAACCGACGGCACCCGCGTGAAGTGGCCGCCGGAAGGTTTGGCTCCGGAAGCCGAACGCAAGGCAATGATTCCGGCCTTCCCGTTCGATCTGAAGCTTGATGCTGCGGCTCCGCAACAAGAAGTGCGGCTCGTCGCCCTGCGTAAGGCGCAAGCCGACGAACTCGCTCGGATCGAATCCGGCAAGTCGGCCTCGCTCGACGAACTGCTAACCGCCGCCTCGACGAAGGTGCAGTCGAATAACTTCGGCAAGACCGAGCAGTTCGACGTCGCGGGCGAAGCGAAGAAGGCGGCCCGCGATCTGAAGGTCGACAAGGACCTGTACAACCAAAGCCAACTCCGCTCGGAGCTGGCTCGCTACATCACGCACCCGCGCAATCGTTACTTCTCGCGAGCGTTCGTCAACCGCGTGTGGGCCGACCTGATGGGTCGCGGCATCGTCGAACCGATCGACGACTTCAGCGACAACAACCCGCCGAGCCACGACAAGACGCTCAACTACTTGGCCGACGAGTTCGTCGCCGGGGGTTACGATCTCCGCAACATCATCAAGCTCGTCGTGATGAGCGACGCGTACCAACGGGGTCACCTGTACGAAGTCGAGTTGCAACAGCGGAAGGCTTCGGAAGAAGCGTTCGCCGCCAACCCGGTTCGTCGCATGCTGGCCGAAACGATGTTCGATAGCGTCGTCGCGGCGGGCCACTTGTTCGCCCAAAAGCATGCCGCCGGCGACAACCTGAAGACCATCAAGGAAATCGTCCAAGTCCCGGTCGACCTCGAAGGGAAGCCGGCCGCCGGCTCGATCCTGACGCAGCTTCAAGGCCAGGGGACCGGAGCTGCAATGGGCGCCGCCATGGGCGGCGGTGCGATGGCCGCCGCAACGGGCGGCGGCGGATCGTACGATCTTGAATCGGCGATCGAAGTCGACTTCAACGCTGTTCTCGCGATGGCCAAGAAGGACGAGCCGAAGGTCGAGCAAATGATGGTTTCGGAAGAAGACCAATCGGCCCGCATGCTGGCCGAAGAGCAAGGTCGCCGGAAGAAGTACATCGACCAGGTCGTCGAGCGACAAATCGACGATAACCCGGTCTTCGCCAGCGCCATGCGAATGGCTTCACCCGCTCCGCCGGCCCACTTCCTCCGCGTGTTCGGTCAACCGGCTCGCGATCAATTGGGCGATCACCGCGACCACAGCCCGTCGATGCGTCAGGCCCTGATGATGCTCAACGGCAAGATGACGCACGAAGCTTCGCGCGTCGGCAAGTTGGAGCCGATCTATCCGCTGCTCGTCGGCAAGAAGGCCGATCTCGACGCCGCGGTGAAGTTGGCTTATCGCGAAATCCTGACCCGCGAACCGTCGGGCGATGAACTCGCCGATGCGAAGTCGGTCATCGCGGAAGCCGCCACGCCGGTCGACGGCATGGCCGACCTCCGTTGGGTGCTGTTCAACAGCCACGAGTTCCGTTTCGTTCCGTAGTTTGCAAACCCTCGGCGAACGGGCTTCGGCTCGCTCGACGAATCGATACTGACCTTAATCGCAATTCTTAGCACCGCTTACTGATCCTTTCGTGAAGGAGTTTTTCATGTCGCACGGTTGTCGCGGATATCAAATGAACCGTCGGTCGATGCTCGGTACGAGCTTGGCCGCCGGATCGTTCCTCGGTCTGAACCTCCAGAGTCTCGTCGCCCGGGCCGGCACCGACCGCAAGGCCACGGCCGAGCACGTGATTCTGTTCTGGAACTCGGGCGGCATGAGCCACATCGACACGTTCGATCCGAAGCCGGGTCGTCCGACCCAAGGCGATTTCAACCCGATCGACACCTCGGTCTCGGGCGTCCAAATCTCGGAACTGTTCCCGAAGGTCGCCAAGCAGATGCACCACGTGGCGCTGATGCGGTCGATCGCCGGCGTAAACGGCGATCACGGTCGCGGCACCTACCAGCTGCAAACCAGCTACAACACGTTCCCGAACCTCCGTCACCCGGGCCTCGGCAACATTGCCGCCAACGAGTTGGAGCAGATCGGCGATCTGCCGTCGTTCGTGTCGATCAGCGGTCAAGGCACCCGCGCCGGCTACCTCGGCCAAAAGAACGAAGCTTTCTACGTCGGCGTTCCCGGCGAAAAGGACCCGTACCTCGCGTTCCCGGAAGGGATCGCTCAGCTGCGCGGCAACAAGCGGTTGGAAGCGCTGCAAAAGATGAACTCGCGCTTCGTGAGCGATGCCCCGAGCGTCGAATTCACGGCGACCGAAACCGCCACCAAGGACGCCGTGCAATTGATGCGCAGCCCGGCCTTGAAGGCGTTCGAGCTCGATAATGAAACGGAAGTGAATCGCGATCGCTACGGCCGCACGGCTTTCGGCCGCGGCTGTATGGTCGCTCGCCGGTTGGTCGAAGAAGGCGTCCGGTTCGTGCAAGTGAACCGCGGCGGCTTCGACACCCACTACAACGCCTTCCCGGCCATGCAGGCTCACGGCGAAACGATGGACCCGGCCATGGCCTCGCTCATCGAAGACCTGGCGGACAGCGGCAAGCTCGACAGCACGCTGATCATCATGCTCAGCGAGTTTGGTCGTACGCCGAAGATCAACAAGGATGCCGGTCGCGATCACCATGCCGGTGTGTTCACCGTGTTCATGGCGGGCGGCGGCATCAAGGGTGGAACGGTCGTCGGCTCGTCGGACGAAGACGGCTACAAGCCGAAGGATCGTCCGGTCCAGGTCGCCGACATTCACGCCTCGGTCTGCTACGCCTTGGGCATCGACCCGAACAAGGAAGTGCTGACTCCGCTCCAACGCCCGCTGAAGCTCGTCGACAACGGCAAGCCGGTGATGGAACTGTTCTCCTAAGCCTTCCGGTCAAAAAACGGCGTCCATCCAAGGGCGCCGATCATACGAAACGAACGTGGGGCAGACCGTTGTGTCTGCCCCACGACGTTTCAAGGGTGCAGGCTCGTCGCGAGTGAGCGTCAGGAAGTTTTCGGCAGGCAAGATCGGTGCGTCGGCGGCAACTTCGATAGGACCGAGTTGCCCGAACTCGCACACCAGATTCCTGCTTGCTGCGAGTTCATTTTCGCGGTTCACGGTTCGCTTGGAGTTCTCTATCGCACAGAGATCTCTTGTCGGCACAGGCACGAAGCGTGTGCGGTTCGAAACCGACGGGGTCGACGGAACGACCGGTGGTCGGGTTAGCGCGATCGTAACGGCGAGGATGCCGACGACGATTGCAGAAATCGCGCAATTCCGCGCGGCGCTTCCTTGAGGCCCGCGGCCCGCGCGATTAACGTGGTAGGGATACCCCGCTGGCGAAACGGGGTCGACTTTGACGTCGACCGACCTTCACCGGCGGCCCCGCCTCGGCCTTACGGCTTGCCTACCTTCGCTGACCTGCACTCGAAACTCATTCTGATACATCTTCATTCGTCCACGTTGGAAACTCACGCTATGCGTCGCTCTTTGATCGGTTGGCGAACGTCGTTGCTCGCGGCGATCGTCGGTTCGCAGGCCTCGTTCGCTTCGGCTCAACAGCCCGCTGCTCCCGCTACGACGGGCGCTCCTGCCGGACAGGCCGAACCCGTCCGCGGTTCCTTGGTCGAAGATCGCGCCGCCGCGAAGTTGATCGAAGCGGGCGACGCGCGGTTCGACGCCGACGAATTCACGAAAGCCGTCGAAGTGTGGGAGTCGGTCATCGAGCGCTATCCGCGCAGCAAGGTCCGCTTCACCGCACACATGCGTCTGGGCAACTCGCTGCTCGAACGTGAACGAGCCTTCGACCGCGCTCGCACCCATTTCGAAGCCGCCTCGCGCGAAGAGAACGCCGACGAACAACAGCGGGCGGAAGCCACGCTCAAGATGGGCATCTGTTTCTACGAAGCTCGCAACTACGGCAAGTGCTTCACCGTCATGCGCGACGTGATCGAGCAGTTCCCGGTCAGCGCGCAAGTGAACGAAGCGTACTACTACATCGGCCTGGGCCACTTCCAACTCGGCCACTTCAGCCGTGCGATCGAAGCCCTGGAAAAAGTCGGCACGACGCTCGCCGGCGCCGGCGGCCAACTCGAAAAGGTCGAAGCCGGCAAACGACTGTTCATCAAGATCGACGACGCCGACTTGGCCGCGCTCGAAGCGGGTCGTTCGGTTCGCGTGCAGGTCAAAACTTCGGCCGGCGACAAAGAAGAGATCGAATGCTTCTCGGTCGGTCGCAACGTCCGCGTCGTGCTCGGCTCGGTCCTCACCGCGCTTGGCAAGCCGAAGCCGGGCAACAACCGCCTGGAAGTTCAAGGCGAAGAGACGGTCGAGATCGTGTACCTCGACGAACACACGGGCGACCGCGCCTTCAACAAGCCGCGTGAACGGAAGATCCCGGTCGTCGGCAATGCCAACGTCCAAATCACCGACGGTGCTTTCGCCGAAACGCTGCAAGGGGTCGTGCTCGATAAGCCGGTCAACATGCAGATCATCGACGCCGATCACGACCGCACCGACGGCGCCGACAAGCTGGCCGCCTGGGTCGAAATCCTGCGGCCGAAGTCGCAAGAAGAACTCGACGCCGAAGCGATCGCCAACCCGCCGCGCAACGGCGTCGAACCGCCGGCCGCCGACAAGTTCAAGAAGATCGACCGCGTGCAAGTGACGTTCACCGAAGTGAAGGTGAACCGCGACCTGCCGATGATGCCCAAGGGCGAAGACGAAGAAACTCCGAGCGGCGCCGCCGTCTCGAACGGCACCGCGACGAGCGGCCCGGCCACCACGGCCGCACCGACCGCACCGACGCCGACCAATCCGACCGATAAGCCGGCCGCTCCCGCCGCCGACGGTGCGAAGCCGAGCGACCCCGCGAAGCCCGCCGATGCGAACGGCACTCCCGCCCCGAAGGCTCCGGTCGTCGTTGCCGCGCCGGTCGACGACGGTTCGATCCACTCGGGCGTGTTCCGCGCCGACGTCGAAGTCGTGAAGACCGAGACGGTCGTCGAAGGCGACGCCCTGCTGCAAGCCGTCCCCGGCGACGTGATGCAAATCGTCTATGAAGATCAACGTCACACGGGCGAAGGCATGCTGGCCGTCAACGTCCAAGCCAAGGTCATCGAAGGCAACCTCGGCGGCGTCCGCGTGACTCGCGCGCAGATTTCGGATCAAGAACTGCGCGTCCAAACGCAACTCAAGACTGCCAGCGCGCTGACGAACATCGGCAACCGCTACAAAGAGTTCGGCCTGAAGACGAACGCCACCGGCAAGTACGAACAAGCCCTGGCCGTGTGCGACGACATCATGATCGACGCCCGCAAGCTCGGCGGCCGCCTGCTGGAAGACACCTACGTTCAGCTCTGGCAGATCTACTACGAAATGGACAAGCTCGAAACGGCCGCCGCCATGTGCGCTCGGCTGCAAGCCGAGTTCCCCAACAGCGGCTTCGTCGACGACGCCCTGCTGCAAATGGCCGACGTCGTACGGAAGCAAGGGAACCACACCCGGGCCATCGGTCTGTACAACCGCCTCGCGGCGATGCAAACCAGCCAACTCCGCGGCGAAGCCCAGTTCGGCATCGCCGAGTGCTACGAAGAAATGGCCAAGGCGGCCGCCACGCCGACCGCAGCCAACCCGCTCTACGACCGTGCGTTCCAAGAGTACAAGAAGGTCTTCGACTCGTTCCCCGACAGCGGTCGCGTGGGCGAAGCGGTCGCCAAGATGGCGAACTACTACTATCAGCAAAAGGACTATGCTCGCGCGATCGACATCTTCGAGACCGTACTGGCCGACCATCCCGATGCGAAGTTCTTGGACGTGATCTTGTTCAACTACGGCCGCTGCCTCTATCGCATGGAACGCAAGGCCGACGCTCGTCGTCAGTTCGACCAACTGATCGCCGAGTTCCCCGAAAGCCCGTTGGCCGGCGACGCCAAGAACATCACCGAA
>CAMCTH010000036.1 GCA_945877965.1 Planctomicrobium piriforme
GTCGTCACCGTGCCGACGAAGAGTTGATTCGGCAGCGCCGCCAACTCGACGCGGGCCGGCTCGCCCGGCTTCACGTAGTCCAAATAGTTTTCCAACACCTGCGCCTCGACCTCGACTTGCGACAGGTCCTCGACCTCGGCGACCAACTCACCCGACTTGATCCACTGCCCCATCTCGGTATGCTCGGCCACGACGAAGCCGTCGAACGGCGTGACGATCGTGTGCTTCTTCAACAGGTCTTCGAGCCGATTGACCTCTTCTTGCGCAATGGCGGCGCGAGCCTCGGCCTGCGCGATCTTCTCGGGACGCGGCCCGGCGACGATCAGGTCCTCAGACGCCCGCGCTGCTTCATACGCTTGCGCGCCGGCCAACGATTTCGACACGTCGTCTTGCAGTGTCTCTTCGGCGACGGCGTTCCGCTCGAACAACGACTTGGTCCGTTGCAGACGCGATTGGAGATAGTCGTACAAGGCATGAGCCGACGCGGTCTTAGCCTTTGCTTCGCGAATCTCTTCGGGGCGCGAGCCGTTCTTCAGCTCGTTCAGTTCTTCTTGTTTCAATTTCAGATCAGCCTTGGCGGCGGCGATCTGAATATCCATCTGCGCCGTCAGCAACTTGGCGAGCGGCTGTTTGGCCTTCACGGAATCGCCCGCGTTCACCAAGAACTCGACGACGCGACCGTCGACAGCGCTGCCGATGACGCTCCGTCGCCAGGGGTGAACGTTGCCGACGAAGACATGGCCGGCTTCGATGTTTTGCTTTAAAGCAACCGGCGCGACCGACACGAGGGCCGTACCTTGACCGAAGGCCGACGACGTCCAGACGACGGTCGAGAGAATCAGCAGGGAACGCAGCGACATCCGACGAGTTCCGAGGGGCGGGGCGTGAACGAGGCGGGGTACACCAAGTATAGGCAACCGCTAAATATCACGACAGTTCTAAAGTCCCGCCGGCCTCGAAACGAAAATCAAATGAAACGCCGCCGACCCCTCAGAGCGTAGGGGCTGATCGTCGCCGCGAGCCTGCTTAACAAGAGCCGAGGAGACACCGACTTAGGCGACGCGACAAGGCGTCGCACTACTTCGTCGTCGGCTTCTCCGACAAATGCTTACTGAAAAATTCGGCGACGCGCGTCTGCGAATCGGGCGACGTAAACTCCGGGCCGCCGTGACCTGCCCCTTCCAACTTCACCAACGTCGATTCGACGCCGACTTTTTTCAACGCCGCCTCGAGCAACTCGCTTTGATGGAACGGCACCGCCGGATCGCTCGAGCCGTGCATGATCAGAAACGGCGGGTCGTCGGGCGAGACATACGCGATCGGATTCGCGCGGGCCGCCTCTGCTTTGCGTTCTTGAATCGGTCCGCCAATCAACTTCGACTCCGGCGACTCGGCGTCATCGTGACGGCCCCCCATCTGCAACAAGTCGGTCGGGCCGAACCAATCGCATACCGCCTGCACGCGACTCGTCACTTCATCGAAGTCGCCGACCGCGCCTTCGAGATCCTTCACGTCGCCGCTCGTGCCGAGGAGTGCCACGAGATGCCCACCGGCGGAAGAGCCCCAGACGCCGAAGCGGCGCGGGTCGACGTTGTAATCTTCAGCCCGCGCGCGGAGGAAACGAATCGCCGCTTTGCAATCTTCGATCTGCGCCGGGAACACGTCGTCGCCGCTCAGACGATAGTTGATGCTCGCCACGGCGAAGCCCTGCGAGAGAAGCGAAATCGCCGGGCCGCCGGTCGCTTTCGAGCCGTTCTGCCAACCGCCGCCGTGAATCCAAATCACTAGCGGCAACGGCTCCACCGAGCCTGCGGGAACATACACGTCGAGCAAGTTCCGCTCTTCGTGCGGGCCGTAGTGAACGTCGCGATACACTTTCACATCAGCGGGGATCGCGAAGGGACCGCGATCACGTCCGGCGCGCAGCTTCGCAGCTTCCTGCTCATTGAGTTTGCCGTCGCCGTCGGTATCGAAGCGTTTTAATAATTGTGGCGGCAGGCCTCGCGCCGGGGGCTGATTGGCGCGGACATAGCTGAACAAGGCCGACACGCCGATCGCCGCAGCGAGGATGCCCAACAAGGCCGAGGTTCGGAGAGTTCGTTTCATTGCTCGCTGCTCCTGCTGGAAATACGTCGCCGTCGGTCGCGGTTCACAGATGTTAACCCCGCGAGGCGAACGAAGTTTCTCGTCGCCGTCGGAGATCGTCGCCGACTCGACCGTTGAATCACCCTCCAGGCTGTGCGAAGATCGCGATCATGAATACCCCACTTAAGACTGTCCTCGCGTCGATTATTTCGATTTCATGTTTGCTGCTCGACGATCAGCTCGTCGATCGCGCGGCGGCGCAGAGTCCGTCGCCCCCCGCCGCGAGCGGGTTGTACGATTGGGGATTGCAGCTTCCCGCACGCGGTGTGCCGCGACGCGTTTCGCAAGGGGGCATTCGCGCCAAGGTCGGCGAGCCGATCGTCGTTGCCGACGTCACCGGGCCCGGTTGCTTGCGACGATTCTGGGTCACCGGCGTGCATCCCGGCCGGCAGTATGTTTTGCGAATGTACTTCGACGGCGAGAAGGTGCCGCACGTCGAAACGCCGCTCTCTGATTTCTTCGGTGTGATGCACGATCTCGCGGGCCGCGGCGAATCGTATCGCGTCGACACGCCGTTCTTTGCCGTGAAGCCGAAGAACGCTTTCACTTGCTATCTGCCGATGCCGTTCGCCAAATCGGCGCGAGTCGAGATCGAACGTCAGGCGGTCGAAGGCGAGCCCGAGAACGCCGATATCTTGTACTACTTGCTCGACTGGCACGATTACGAAGGGGAAGCGTTCACCGAGACGCGGCGATTCTGCGCGCGTTGGCGGCGCGAGTCGCCAGTCCGCGATTATGCCGACGACTTTATCGTCGTCGACGCCGACGGGCCGGGACGACTCGTCGGTTTCGTGCACAGCATCGATATGCTCCAGAGTCGTTTTCAAATGCGCTGGAGCCATGCCGGGGCCGACAATATCTACCTCGACGGCGACGGCCCGCGCCCCGCGTATCTCCGCGGCATCGGCGGCGAAGATTCGTTCGGCACGTCGTTCGGCGGTAACGAGTACGCGGCCGGCACGTCGCTCTTCTCCGACATGCCGTACTATGTGCAGAAGGACGATGCCGGCGACAAGCAGAAGCTCGTCGGCTATCGATTCTTCGTCGAGGATGCGATCACGTTCGAGAAGTCGCTGCACATCCGCTTCGGCTCTCGGGCTCACGACGTGGCGACGACGGTCTACTGGTACTCGTCGGCCCCGGTGCGGCCGTACTACAACATGCCTCCCGCTCCGCAGCGGAAGTTCGGCTCCGAAGTGCGGCGCGGCGAGTTCGACGTCGCGCCGCCCGACACCGGCAAGTGGTGGATCGCCGGGCCGCTGCCGATCGCGAGCCCCGTCGGTCTGCCGCCGCACGCCGGATTCGATCCGCAGCAACCGCTCGGCGAGAGCAAGTGGCTCGAGGTCGACGCGATCCGCGGGTTCGTCGAATTCAATCACCACTATCGACCGGCCGCCTCGAACTCGAACTCACCGACGCTCGCCGACGTCGCGGCCGTCGCGAGGGCAACGCTCGTCAGCCCCGGCGACGTGACGGCGAAGCTGACGCTCGGCTGGGACGATCGCCTAACGATGCGCGTGAACGACGGCGACGTGCAGGACCTCGGCACGCAGCCGTACTTGAAGGGGCGCACGATCGACGTGCCGCTCCGCAAAGGACCGAACAGCGTGACGATTCATCTGACGAACACCACCGGACTAACGCGCGGAGCCTGGAACTTTTCGTTCTCGGCGCTGACGGCCGACGGCACGGTATTGATCCCACAACGGGCCGCAACGAAATAAGGTTCGCAACGACTTCGTGGTTTAACCCAACAGGGTTTGGTCCCCTCTCCCCTTGCGGGAGAGGGTTAGGGTGAGGGGTGAGAATCACTTAAGCGGTCTGAACAAACGTCGCGCCGTACCCCTCACCCCCGGCCCCTCACCCGCAAGGGGAGAGGGGAGACAAACCGGCCATGTTATTTCGCCGATTCATTCTCTTTCGCCACCGTCGCGTGCGCCGTCTCTTGCAAGTAGCGGGCATCGGCGGCGTTGAGTTCCTTCGGCGCGAACGGGTTGCCGACGCAACTCACGCCGAACAACGTTTCGTACCAGACGCACGCGCCGAGATACCGACCGGCGACGCTCGCGTGATGACCGTCCATGCCAAGCGTCAGCTTGTTGCCCGTCTTGCTTTTCTTCCACGTGCGGCCGACGTGCAACGAATGCGTTTGGTCGGGCAACGTCGGCGGCTTGGCCTGCTTGACGTCAAAGTTCTTGTCTGGCCGATAGCCCCATTTCTCGTCCTCATCGGCAACGATGAACGCATCGCCGACCGGAATGATCCGCACGCCGAGTTCTTTCGCGGTCGTCCGATAGGCGTGCGAGAGCATGTCGTACATCTCACGCTGCGTCTTCGGCTCCCCTTCCTTCGGCTCTTTCACGCTAAACCGCGGATCGTCGACCCGATAGGCCCACGTTTCGTGCAGCAGTAACTCCGCCTCGGGAGCGTGTTGCTTCACATAGTCGCGCAGCTTCGCGGCATAGGGCCGGTAGTGCTGCAGATCGTGGCTCTTGATGCTCGCTTGCTGGATCGTCACGAAGTCGTGCGGACCGTCGCTCAGAATCTCCTTAAGTCCGCGCCCGGGAATCGTTTTGCCATCGGCGGTTTTGCTTGAATAGAGTCCGGCCGAGTTGCTCGGTTCCCGTTCGTGCAGTTGGGCCTTGTCCCAATGTAGTTGCATCGGGCTGCCGCCGACGTTCGCCGTCTTCAGCACCAAGGCGTTGCCGTCGGCCTCGGCCAGCTCGTCGAGATAGAAAGTCGCATCTTGCGAAAAGCTATTACCGATCGTCATCAACCGAACAGTTTTCTTCGCAGACCTTTGCTTCGCGGCACCGATCGGCTCCGCAGCGAAATTCGGGGCGACGAAAAACGCGACAATCGACAGCGTTAACAGATAGCAAGGGAGTCGTTTCATGATGCGAAATCTAAAATGTGAAATACTGGAATTTGAAATCGGTCGTTTGAGGTAGGGTGGGGCAACGCCCCACCGCTGTCAAACTGTTCGTAGTTTGCTTCCGAACGTCGGAAACGGCGACGGCGCGGAACGGACCCCTTACTGACGTGCGGGGCTCGGAAAAATCGGCGCGATCTAGCGGCCGATCAAGATGCAGACGCCGGCCGCAATGGCGAGGGCCGCCATGACCATGGGCATGCCGTTGAAACTCAGGCCCAAGATCGTCGCCGCGCCGTTGACGATAAGCCAAATGGCAAGCAACAGCATACCGAGATTTTTGGTGACCATGGCTGACGACTCCGGAAGAGAGGGGAATATCCGGGAGTCATCATAGCCGCGGGGGGCTCGCCCCGCCGCACGGGAAATCGGCCGGCGTGCGATTACGACGCACGGTCGAGATGCGGGCGCGGATACTCGGGCAAGTGCGAAAGCTCGTTTCGCAGCAGGTGATCGGCGTCTTGCACCATCCGGACGATCTCGGCGAAGCCGCGGGTGCCGAGTTTCGTGAAGATCTGCTTGCGGCGATTCTCGACCGTTCGCAAGGCGATGCCGAGCCGGGCGGCGACCAACTTGTTCACCTTGCCCGAGAGCATGAGTTCGAGCACTTCCCGTTCGCCGACGCTCAGGCGATCGAGCTTCTCTTGGGCTTGCCGGCATTCGGCGACCCGTTCCAGCTTGAGGTTCGACGCCTCTACGGCGCGGGCGATCGTGGCTTCGAGGCGGTCGGTTTCGGCCGGCCATTGGAGCACTTCGTCGGCCCCGGCCCGCAACGCTTCGACGATCGTGCGAAGATCAAGCCGCTCGGCAAGGAACACGACCGTCGTCGGGGCATGCCGGCGGCCGAGCCGTTCGAGCAGCAGTCGGGCGACTTCGACCTGTTCGGGGAGGGGTGCAACCAGGACGCCGGCCGAGGCCAAATCGTCGCGCAAGGCGAAGGTATCGAGGTTCGAGTGCCGGGTCCATTCCAGGCCGGCCTGGCGGCAAGTCCGCTCGACGACCGCTTCGGTCTGTTGATCGAGTCCGACTCCGAACCCGACTGTTTTCTCGTTCATTACCCTTCACTCCTCGATCTTGCGGCGGCGTGCGAGGCCTACAGCGGACCATCACTATCTAACTCTCTTACTTGATTAAAGTATCGGACGCGTTCCGCTAGCTTGGGTGGCGAACTTACGCCAAACCACCTGGTTCCGTGGAACATCACAGCCGTCGCTCGGCTAACCTCCTGCATATCCTTCATCGCGTGCCCCGTCGCACACGCAGCCTGCCGATGAAGCGCGAAGGCTCGCTGGCCTTCATAGGGTGAAACGTTTACGCTACGGGCGCGCTCGTTCGGCAATGACGCGGGACGGCCGCGATCTCCGGCTACGCTCTTGGAACGAATCATGGACTCGATTCTCGGACGTTTCGATCTGCCGCATCGGGTGCACGATGAGGAGCGATTGAGACGCATTCTTGATCGGCTGCCGACGGCCGCCTACGCCTGCGACGCGCACGGTCTGATCACCTACTTCAACCCGCGAGCCGCGGAGTTGTGGGGGCGAGCCCCCCGATTGCTCTGCGACTCCGATCGGTTCTGCGGGTCGCTGAAGCTGTACACGGCCGACGGGGCGCCACTGTCGCACGACCATTGCTGGATGGCCCTGGCGATGCGTGAGAACCGGACGATCGACGGCGCGGTCGCCGTCATCGAGCGGCCCGACGCCGAACGCCGCGAGGTGTTGGCCCATTGCAACCCGTTGCACGATGCTGCCGGCCGAGTCATCGGCGGCGTCAATGTGCTGGTCGACGTGACGACCCAGCGGCGAATCGAGCAGGAACTCCGCGAGAATGACGAGCGCTATCGGGCGCTGGTCGAGCGAATGCAGGTGCTGACCTGGGAAGGGAATATCGAGACGCTTTGCTTCACGTATGTCAGCGAATATGCCGAGCAGCTGCTCGGATTTCCCCGCGAAGCCTGGTACGCCCCGGGCTTTTGGGTCGACCACATCCACCCCGACGATCGCGACGCCGCCGTCGAGTATTGCACAACGACGACCATGGCCGGCCAGGATCATCGCTTCGACTATCGCATGGTTCGAGCCGACGGACAGGTCGTCTGGATCGACGAGGTCGTGCAGGTGATTCAGCGCGAAGGCAAAGTTGTCGGCGTTCGCGGACTGATGATCGACATTACCGAGCGGATGAAGCTGCAGGAGCAGATGCTGCACGCGCAGAAGATGGAGGCCGTCGGACAACTCGCCGGCGGCGTCGCCCACGACTTCAATAACCTGCTGACCGTCATCACCGGCTACAGTCACCTGTTGCTGGGGCAGATGGCGTCTGACGATCCGAATCGCGAAGCGCTGTCGGCCATCTACGATGCCGGCGAGTGGGCCGCGGCGCTGACGCGGCAGTTGCTCACGTTCAGCCGCCGGCAGACGTGGCATCCAGTGCAGGTCGATCTCAACTCGGTCGTCGCCGATTCGGAGACGCTGTTGCGGCGGCTGCTCGGCCCGAACGTACAACTCAATCTCTGCACCGGCGTCGGGCCGACCTGGGCGCGAGTCGATCGCGGGCAGATCGGTCAGGTCGTCATGAACCTCGCCGTCAACGCCCGCGACGCCATGCCCCAAGGGGGCCGACTGCAAATCACGGTCGATGTTTGTTACTCGGACGACGCGCATGTCGAGTTGTTCCCCGATTTGCGGCCCGGTCGTTATGCGCGGCTGGCCGTCTCCGATACGGGCGACGGCATGGCGGAAGACGTGCGGGCCCACATTTTCGAGCCTTTCTTCACGACGAAGGAGGTCGGCAAGGGGACGGGACTCGGACTCGCCGTCGTCCACGGCATCGTCAAGCAGAGCGGCGGTCAGATCGGCGTGAGCAGTCGAGTCGGCGCAGGAACGACCTTCACGATCTTGCTGCCGACCATCGGAAACTAGCGCGCATCGCCCGAGCTTCCCCGGCATTTACCGCAGCGAATCAATCGCTTCCTTCGCCCTGCAGGCGAGCCACCATCGCCGCCAACTCGCCGACCGAGCCGACGCCCATCTTCGTCAACACCGCGCTCCGACGGCGATCGACGGTCCGCAGACTCAGGTCGAGCCGCATCGCGATCGCCTTGTTCGGCAATCCGGCGACCATGTAGTCCATCACTTTGCGCTCGTCGTCGGTCAGCCGCGCTATGCCTTGCTGCGCGCCGCTGATGGCTTGTCGTCCGCTCCGCTGCGCTTGGGTTCGCTCGATCGCCCGGCGCACCGCCGAGGCGAGTTCCGGCGGAGCATACGGCTTCTCGACCAACGTCAGCGCGCCGTCTTCCATCATGCGCACCGCCGTGCGGACGTCGGCATGGCCGGTCAGCACGACGACCGACACCGCGCTGCCGATCTCGCGCAAACGCGCCAGCAGTTGCGTCCCGTCGACCTGCGGCATCCGCAAATCGGTTACCACGCAATCCACGAGGTTGTCGTCGAAGGCAGCGAAGAATTCAGCCGCCGAGGCAAAGCTCAGCACGTTATGCCCGTCGGCTTTCAGGATCTGACACGCCAGATGTCGCACCGGCGCATCGTCGTCCACCACACAGACCGTCGCCTGTTCGTTCATCGCCGCTTCTCCCCAAACACCGTTGCGATTCAGTTCGCACATGTGCCTTCGGGGGATGTTCCGGACCCCCCGAGTGGCAACATAGCAACTTCGCAATGCACCTGGAACTAGAATCCCTTTTGAATTCACAACAGCTACTTCGCTACATGGAATTCATTGATTTCTATTCGTCCGGTCGGCGCGCGATTTTAGAATGTAATAACGCGAGCCGCCGGCGAGGTCGAGGAGGGGGGACTCTTCGACGAACGTCGGCGGCTCGATCGATTCGTACTTCGTGACGAACGTCACAAGGCGATCGTCACATCGTGAAGTTCGTCACGATGTGGAGGTTCGCAAGTTCACTCCTTCGTGTTCGTCTTGCGCTTCGAGTCACTCGGTGCAGCAGGCACTTGCTTCTGCAACTCGTCGATGCGGCGTTGCAGCTGCTCGACTTGCTGACGCAACTTCTCGAACTCAACGGCCGGCGGAACGCGCGGTGCGTTGCCGGGCTGCGGGACCGGAATGGCGATCGCCGCCCCCGGCTGCGGCCCCTGCGGGTTGGGCAACGTGAACGATTGCGTCGTCTTCGCGCCCCCTTCTTCGGTCTGAATCTGAACTTGGATCGGGCCGGTTCCGTCGGCGCTGACGACCGCGGCCGCCGCGCCGCCGGCTCCTTGCGTCCGCAAGCTACGAATGTGTCCGAGTTGGCCGCCGCCGACCATCGCGCCGACTGGAGCCTGCAATTCCTGCGGCAAACGGCCCAATTCGCGCTCGTTGACGGTCCAGGTCTCGTCGCCCCGTTCGACGGTGATCGACATCGGTTGCGCGCCGGTTTTCTTGATCGTAACGGTCACCCCTTCAGGCAAGGCCGCACCGCCGACCACTCCAGCCGAGTGCATGACCACGCCGGGACCGAACACGTGCATCCGCAGCGGCTGCTGATCGCCGCGACGCATTTTTTCCACCCAGTCCTGCATCTGCTTCGCTTCCGCCTCGGGCATCTTCTGCCGCATCGCTTCGGCCAACGCTTGCAACCGCTCGGCCTGCATTCGATTCGGCATCCCTTCCGGCCCCAGACCTTGGAAGCGCATCAGCACATCCCCTTCGGGCCGCTTCTCGGGCGTCACGGTCAACTTGTGCGGCTTCCCTTCGCGGAGGACTTCGAGCTTCAACGCTTTTCCTCCGCCGGCCGACACGGCCTTCAGCAATTCGTCGACTTCATCAAGTTCCTTGCCGTCGACCTTCACGATGATGTCTTGCGCACGCAGACCTCCCTTGGCGGCCGGCGAATCGGGCAACACTTGTACGACCGTCAGACCGTCGTCGGCATCATCGTCACCCGGCTTGTCGTCGCCGCGCTTCTCATCGCGCAACGTCAGCTCGGTCGGCACGCACATCGCCCCGATCCAATACGGATACGCCGGCACTTGAACCGCTTCGCCCGGCTGCTTCGCCGGTTCCTCGCCCCACGTCGGCGTCGCGCTCAGTGCCGCGCACGCTAAAAATGTTGCCAACCGTCGCATGGGGAATCCTCCTGAAGAATTGGGGCGAAACGAGAGTCGATCTCTCAGCGATCGACTGAGCTTACTGAAACCCGCGACTGCTCACGGGGTGAATCTCAACTTGGTCCATCGGCACGACGACTCGGCGACCATCTTGTAATTGGACCGGCACCAACCGCCGCTCACGCACCACTTGATGCCCCGATTGCTCGAGCATCTGCACCACCTCGGGGGGCAGCGACTGCGGCAAGTTGCCGAACAGCGCTTCGTTCATCTGTTGCGCACCGACGAGCGGCACTTCTACGACGTCCTCGTCGCGGCCGGCCCCGCCGTTGACGACGAGCCGCAAATTCTCGGGCGTCGGCGGATCGGAAGCGATCTGAATGTTCGCCGCCGGCGGCAGCGAATGCGTCGCCATGTTGCGTCCCTCGCGATCGCGCAGCAAGACGAACGTCAGCACGAAGCCAGCCGCCATCGCCAATGGAATCCACGCGACCGGCCCGAGCGCAAACCGCGACGACTTCGCCGGCTCGATTTCGTTCGCCGTCGCAATCGGCGGCGGCTCGGCGACGATCGCCCGGGTTTCGCTCCGCCACGATTGCGCTTCGAGAAACGCCAGCGCGCACCGACGCCACCCTTGCGGCGCTTGATCCAATCGCAACAACAACGCGCGTCGCTCGGCCTCGTCGAGTTCGCCGTCGACCAAGCGATCGAGCAGGCGTTGATCTTCGGGAGTAAATAGTTCGTCGTTCATGGTCGTCGCCCGTCCTTCTTCCCGCTAACTCTCGATCACCTGCAACTCACTCAAGACGGTTCGCATCCGGGCTCGCGCCCGATGCAGTCGTGTCTCGACCGCGCTGTGACTGATTCCCAAGCGTTCGGCAATCCGTCCGTAGTTCCAATCTTCGACGTACTTCAACAGCAAGATTTCCGCGTCGCGCGGGGCCAACTGTTTCAAAGCGGTCCGAATCAAATCGCGGCGTTCGTCGCTGATCAACCACTCCAGCGCGTCGCCGGTCGGCTCGTCGCCGATGCGTACTTGCTCGACGTAGCGATCGACCAACTTTCGTTTCCGCCCGAGCTTGCGGCGATACAACAACGACTGCGTGACGGCGAGACGATAGAGCCAAGGTGCGACTTTCGTCGGATCCTGCAACGGCGCTTTTTGTCGCACGGCCGCGAGTCCGACCTCCTGCATCACCTCGTCGACTCCATGCCGATCGCCAAGCCGGGCTAGAACGACGCAGCGCAACCACCGGTCGTGGCGCGTCAGTTCGGCTCCCCAGTCGATCGCAGGATTCGCGGTTGGTGTACCCATCGGGCTTATGCGTCCCTTCGCCCACGCAGACAATGAGAGAGTTACCGCAGCAGGCGACATCTTGCCCGCCGAACATCCGGATTTCTCCAAGTGACTGTATGTACGCCACTTACCGCCGCAAAGTTCGCGGGAAAACAGTTCGTTTTCCCGCTTAGTCGCCGCGTCTTCTTGGCGGTGGTACGGGTTACCCGGCCGAGGACGGCCGGGCTAAGCGAGCGCGACAAAACCCAACTACGAACGCGCGCGGAGATGCCTCCACGCGAACCCAAAAATTCGGCGTCGTCGCCCGGCGGCGAGCGGAGCGCGAACGAAGAACCAGGAACATGAACAAGGTTGCTCCGACCGCACGAGTCGGACGACGACGCCTCGGCAATCGGCCTCCGTCGCGGCGGCTCGGGCTTGGTCGGCTGTTGTTGAGCACGACCTACCGAACTCGGACGACTATTGATCGTGTGAAGGATACGCCGCGTCTTGCCGTTCGCGACTTACCGCACGATCCCGGGGCGAACGACGTCGTTGCGACGAGCATGTGGAACCGGAGCTTGTTCAGTGGTCCGGTTCGCCTCGTCGATGCGAAAGGTCGTTCACGCCGCAGGCCGCGAACTCAAAGTCCGTTGCGCACCGGACCCGAACCCGCGTGCGGCACTATGGCGCAGGGGCCGGCTCAATTTCAAGTACACGCAATTCCTATTTAGGCGTCGTTCGCCGACGCGCCGAAATAGCACCGGGCGGTTAGATCGCGTAGACTAAATCGCGTCGGGTCTCGCCGTAAGATTTCGTTCTCATTCAGGAGTGTTGCCGTGAATCGTCGTTACTTGCTCGCGGCCGTGGCCGCCTCGTTTCTTTCCACTGCCGTTTATGGAGCCGACAAAGTGCCCGCCGTTCTTGATTTCGAAATGCAGAGTTTGGCCGGGAAGCCGGTGAAGTTGTCGAAGTATCAAGGGAAGGTCGTGCTGGTCGTCAACGTGGCGAGCGAGTGCGGCCTGACCGGGCAATACGAAGGGCTGCAAGGGCTGCACACGAAGTATGCCGACCAAGGGTTGGCGGTCGTCGGCGTGCCGGCCAATGAGTTCGGCGCGCAAGAGCCAGGCACGAACGCCGAGATCGCCACGTTCTGCAAGCAGAACTACGGCGTCGGCTTCGACATGCTCGCCAAAGTCGTCGTCAAAGGGGACGGCCAGTGCGGACTCTACAAGTACCTGACCGACGCCAAGACTTCAAAGTTCCCGGGCGCGATCACCTGGAACTTCGAAAAATTCCTGATCGGCCGCAACGGCGAGATCGTCGCCCGATTTGATCCGAACGTCGAACCGACGTCGGACGAAGTCGTGAAGGCGATCGAAGCGGAGTTGGCGAAGAAGTAGAGGCCAAGGCGGAGATGGGAGGGCGGAAGGGGGAAGGAATTCTCGCTTCCGCCCTCACGATTCGTCGCCAGTCGGGAAGTTGTCTTTCCACCATGGAAACTCGTCGCCAATCCCGACGATCTCCACTTCCGGGTCGGCACGGAAGATTTCGAGCAGGTGCGTGTTGAGCTTCTCGATCCAAGGCGTTGCATCGACGAAGCGAAATTTCTGCCAACTCCAACGACGCGAGCCGTGGGCTCCGTTCGTGCAAGCAAACTCGACGGGCCCGGCCTCTTCCGGACCCGAGTAGATGCAAACTCCGAAGGAGAACGGAACCCCTTTGAGTTACACCCACCAGCCACAATCCTCGCAACAAACGAACGGCGAGTCCCCCCCTCTCCGCATTACCGACTGCCCGCGTGTCACAACTTGTTGACACGCGGGCAGTTGCATTTCTTGGGGCTCCCAAGAAGTCGCCGTTTGTAGCAGTTTTTGTAGCAGATTGTAGCGGGAAACCTCTCTGAAAGAGGTTCGTTATGACTGCTCGCTCTGCTTCGTTTCGCATCGGTCGGGTCCGCGCCTATCTGCGCGGGCGCGTTTGGTATCTGGCCTATCAAGAGGACGGACTGCGTCGCCAACCCCGCGTCGGCCCCGATCGCCAAGCCGCCAAACAAATGGCGGCCGAGATCAACAGCCAGTTGGAGGTAGGGGCTCCCAGCGCCCTGGGCTTCCAACCGATCTCCGTCTTCGAACTGCGTCACAATTGGCTTGATCACCACGAACAGGTTCGTCGCTCGTCGCTAGCCACGATCTGCCGTTACCGCACGGCGACGCAGCATCTGCTCGACTTCGTGGAGGCCGTCTGCCCGGTGAAACGGGTCTCTGACTTTCGGCCGCAGCACGCTTCGGAATTCGTCCGCTACCTGCGTCAGAAGAAGGTCGCTCCCAGCGGCCATCGTCGCGCTCGGCAGCGACCGCTCCGTGACGCCGGGATCAAGTTCATCTTGGAAACGTGCTGCTCGTTGTTCAACTACGCCGTCCGCCAACGACATCTGCCGTCGTATGCCGACAATCCCTTTCGCACGATTGAGGTGAGTCGAATCCCGGTCGAGGACTCGAAGATCGTGATCCCGTTTACAGCAGAGCAAGAGGTGCTCTTGCTCCAAGCCTGTGACGATTGGCAGTTTCCGATCTTCCTCACGCTGTTGTTCACCGGTCTCCGCCCGGGGGAACTGGTGCACCTGCTTTTGCCTGACGATCTCGATCTGGAACAGGGATGGCTCCGGATTCGCAACAAGCCGCAACTAGGCTGGCAGGTGAAGACCCGCAACGAGCGTGAAATTCCGCTGGTTCCCGTCTTGAAAGACGTGCTAGGTCGCCTCGTCGCGACTCGGGCGACCGGCCCGGTATTCATCCAACGCCGCTGCTT
Organism: Planctomicrobium piriforme; assembly: GCA_945877965.1. Taxonomy (GTDB): domain Bacteria; phylum Planctomycetota; class Planctomycetia; order Pirellulales; family PNKZ01; genus CAMCTH01. The sequence continues at coordinate 14,234 of CAMCTH010000036.1, forward strand.
CGCCGATCATCAACCGCCGCTGGTCGATCGTTCGCGAAAGTCGCTCGAACAAGAAGTGTCAAAACGATTGCTCTTGCAGGAGAAAATGCACGACGCTTCGTTGACCCGCATCGATCGCCAGGAAGTGACCCGTACGATTTGGCGCGACCTCGGGGCGCTGAAGGAAGATTGGATCCGCAAGGATTTCATGCTCCTGACGAAAGCAATCGGACTACCCGAAACGACGGCACCGAAAACACTGCGGCATACGTTCGCGACTGCTTTGCAAGATGCCAACGTCGATCCGCTCATTCGCAATGAATTGATGGGGCACGCGCCGGCCGGGCTGGGCTTGTCGGGCCGCAGTCTCGGTATGACTGCGGTCTATACGCATACGCGACCGGAAACGAAACGCCGTTGTCTGGAAACGGCATTCGTTGAACGTCCGGCATTGAAGTACGCCTGCCATCGAGCAGGATGCTCGAACGTTGTCGAGGTTTTGGGATCGGTCGACGGCGATGCTGAATTGACAACCTAAATAAGTACTGCGTTTCGCGTCATAAGACATGTAGGCAGATTAGCTTTCAGCCCGAAGGCACTGATCACTGCAGGTCAACAGTCGAGCCGTTTTTCTCTGAGAGCGACTCGCCGGTGCGACCTTAATTTTTGCGAAAAACAGGGCATATAAATAGGGGGATGATTAGCTCTCAGTCCGTCTGATTCCCAGCCCGGCCGTCGACT
>CAMCTH010000037.1 GCA_945877965.1 Planctomicrobium piriforme
CACCGCTCTGCCCCTGCTGCTGAAACTCGAATGGCGATTTCATCACCGGGCCGACGTTGTCGGTGAAGAACCCGGTATTCTTGTCGAAGCCTTCGAGTTCCTTGCCATCCCGCCGGGCGAGTTCGGGCTTGTAGTCCCAGGTATCAACCTGACTCTGCCCGCCGTTCATGAACAACCAGATGACGCTCTTGGCCTTGGCGGCGAAGTGCGGCGACTGCGGCGCGAGCGGGTTCAAACGTCGCTCGCCGAGCCCGGCCGCGAGCGATTGCTGCGTCGTGGTCCCCTGCCCCGCCAAGAGATCGGCGAGCGCGAGCAGGCCGAAGCCCTGCCCCGCTGGCGAGAGGAACGACCGCCGCGACGAGTGCGTCGCTTGCGACATCAATTCGTGCATGAGTGAATCGCGGTCGGCCATCGTCTTACTCCACGTAGGCAAATTCATTGAGGCCGAACAATACTTGGCAGAAATCAGTCCACGCCGACGACTCGGCTTCTTTCGCTTTACCGGCATCGCGATAGGCGGCGACTTGCGCGCGGACGAACTCGGTCGAGTCGCGGAGTTCGTCGCTCGTCGGCGGGCGGGCGAAGACTTTGCGATAGGCGAGCGTGACGCCCTCATCAACATCGGCCGGGGACGGCGGCGCGATTTGCTTCGCCAGGCCGGTCGCATAGTCGCGGACGATCTCGTTGTTCATCAGCCACAACGCCTGCGGGGCGACGGTCGTCTCGCCCCGGACGGCCAGGTCTTGCAGCGTGTCGGGCCCGTCGAACAGCGCGAGCATTTTTGGGAGCTTGCTCCGCTTGAAGAAGAAGTAGATGCTGCGGCGACGATGTTTTTCGTCCATGGTGCCAGGGCCGAACATCGTTTCGTCCATCGTGCCGGAGAGCGAGAGCATCGCATCGCGAATCACTTCGCCCTCCAAACGACGGAGTTCGCGATGCCAGAACAAACGATTATCGGGGTCGACCTTGCGACGTGCGGCATCGGCGGTCGTCGTTTGACGATAGACGGCGCTTTGCATGATGAGCTTGTGGATCGGCTTGAGCCGCCATTCGTTGCGGATCAGTTCGTTCGCCAAGTAATCGAGCAGTTCGGCGTGAACCGGCCGCTCGGCTTGAGCTCCGAAGTCGCTGGGGTTGGCGACGAGACCTTGGCCGAGATGCTGCTTCCACAAGCGATTCACGATCACGCGAGCCAGCAAGTGGCCGGCACCATGATCGACGTCGGTCATCCACTCGGCCAACGCGCGGCGACGATATGACGTTTTTACCTCGGCCGGCGGCGCGGCTTGCCAACGCTTTTCGTCGGCCGATCGCATGAGGACCTGGAGGAAGCCGGCTTTCGCCTCTTCGACTTTTTGGTTCGGGTCGCCGCGACGTAGCACGAACGTTTTGTCATAGAAGTCGGGGCCCTGCGTGTGCAGACGGACGGCGGGGATCCCTTCGCCGCTGATCAGCATCTTCGCACTCTTCGGCTGCGGACGGAGCGACTCGCTTGCCGTGACGAGGCTGTTGCGATTCCGCCACTCGGCATCTTGCGCGCGAAACCAACCGAGCAGAGCGGCACGCTCAGCCGCGGTGAGTTTGTGAGCCGGATCGGCTTGCAACGCGCGCCGGGCTTGCAACGCCGCTTCGATCATTGCGGCACCGTCGAGCGGCGGCGATTTCGGCTCCGTGGAGACTGCGATGCGGAACCGGCCGAGACCTTGATAGTTGCCGGCGAAGGTGAGGGCGAACGTCAGCTTCGTCGCGGACTTTTCGTCGTCCGAGACCACATCAACGATCGGTTTATCGAACTCGAACGTCGCAGCGTGATCGCGGCCGACTTGCGATTTCACGCCCCACGTATTCGGGCGACGACGCTCCTCGGTGCCGACCGGCTTCGAATCGTCGTGCGTCGCCTGCATGCGGGCGATCGGCACTTCGACCGCGGCCGGGGCCGGCGTCTTGGCTTTCGCCCCCTTCTCCGGCGACGGCGCGGCCGTGACCTTTAACTGCGTCAGATTGAAGCTACCGTCGGCGGCGGTGCCTGGTCCGGTCTGCGGCAACGCCGGATCGGCGAGCGCTTCGATTCGCAAGGCCGTGATGCCGGCGAGTTTCGTCGTCGCCTCAAACGTGTACGAGGTGTTGATGAACTGCGTGCCGCGCGAGCGGACCGTGCCGTCGGCGGCGGTCTCGAACTTCACCACGGCCGGGCCGCTCACCTTCGTCGGCACGAGCGTGATCCACTCCGGCTCTTCCATCTTGAGCGGACGTTGCTTGAGCCACGTTGCGAACTTCGGCTCGATCGTTTCGCGCTCGTAGGTTTGCAGCGCGGCGACGAGCGGCTTATGCACGGACTCGAACTTCGCGAGGGCTGCGCGATCGCCGACGGGATCGAGCGGCACGTCGAAGTCGCTGCGGACGGTCGTCGTGAAGGTCGCCGCGATACGGTAGTAGTCGGCGTTCGTGATCGGGTCGTACTTGTGATCGTGACAGCGCGCGCAGCCGACGGTGAGGCCGAGGAAAGTCGTGCCGACGGTGCGGGCCATGTCGTCGAGCTCGTCGTAACGTTCTTTTTCGGCCTGATTCGCGGTGATTTGCGTCGCGTGCACGCCGGCCGCCAGGAAGCCGGTCGCTTTCAACGCCGCCGGGTTCGTCGGCTCGTACTCGTCGCCGGCGAGTTGCCATTTCACGAACGTATCGTACGGCAGATCGCGATTCAGCGCGTCGATGACGAAGTCGCGATAGTGATACGCATTTGGTCGATCGTAGTCTTGCTCGAAGCCGTGGCTCTCGCCGTAGCGTGCGAGGTCGAGCCAGTGCCGACCCCAACGTTCGCCGTAATGCGGCGAGGCGAGCAGCTTGTCGAGCAACTTGTCGTACGCCTGTTCGTCGAACGAAGCGGCGAAAGCATCGGCCTCTTCCGGCGACGGCGGCAGGCCGACGAGATCGAAGTACGCGCGGCGGAGCAGCGTTCGCGGATCGGCCTCGGGATTTCCTTTGAGCTTCGCCGTTTGGAGTTTCGCTTGGATGAAGCGGTCGAGCGGCGTGCGGACGGCGGCGTCATCGGCGACCGACGGCGGCGTCGTTTTCTGCAACGGCAGGAACGACCAGTGCTTCTTACCGGCCTCGACGTCGATCACCCGTTTCGCGCCGGCAACGGCCGCAGTCGTGCGCGGGTCAGGCGCGCCGAGACGAACCCATTCCGTGAGCGCAGCGATCTCCGCGTCGCCGAGTTTCCCCTTCGGCGGCATGTGGACGAATTCGTTTTTGTCGTAACGAACGGCTCGCACGAGCAGGCTTTCGTCGGGCTTGCCGGGAACGATCGCCGCGCCGCTGTCGCCCCCCTTTTGCCAGCCGGGACGACTATCGAGCAGCAGTCCCCCTTGCAGAATCTTGGAGTCGGCCGAGTGGCATTCGTAGCAATGTTTGACGAGCAACGGCCGGACATGCTGCTCGAAGTAGGCGGCTTGCTCACCCGACGGTTTGGGCAAGTCCGACTCCGCCGCCGCTCCCATGTTCAGGCAGACAAGCAGAGAACAGACAAAGCTCACGCCAAGGCGCAAAGCTCGCCAAGGAAAAGGCGAGTGAAGGGAACGTACCATCATTCTTACTCTTCTTCGCGCCTTAGCGCCTTTGCGTGAGATTTCTTCCGCGTTTGCTAAGCGAGCAACTCGTGGACGACGCGGCCGTGGACGTCCGTCAGGCGGAAGTCGCGGCCTGCGTAACGATAGGTGAGTTTCGTGTGATCGAAGCCGAGCGTGTGCAACAGCGTGGCGTGCAGATCGTGGACATGGACGCGATCCTTCACCGCCTGGAACCCGAAATCGTCGGTCGCTCCGTGCACGTGTCCGCCGCGGACGCCGCCTCCGGCCATCCAGACGGTGAAGCCGTAATGATTGTGATCGCGGCCGTTCACTTTGCCGCCGTTCTGACCGGCCGCCGGCAGTTCGACCGTCGGCGTTCGCCCGAACTCGCCGCCGAACAGCACGAGCGTTTCGTCCAGCAGGCCGCGCTGCTTCAAGTCGGCCAAAAGCGCGCCAATTCCCTGATCACACTGTCCGGCCAACTCGCGATGGCGGCGCTCGATGTCGTCGTGATTGTCCCACGGTTGCCCCGCGCCGTGCCACAACTGCACGTAGCGAACCCCCCGCTCGACCAATCGCCGCGCGATCAGCAGTTGCCGCGCCTGATTGCCGGGCCCGTACGCATCGAGCACATGTTGCGGCTCGCGCGAAACGTCGAAGGCATCGCTCGCTTCGAGTTGCATGCCGGCCGCGAGTTGGAACGATTGAATCCGCGCGTCGAGCGCGCCGTCGGCGTCGCGGACTTCGCGGTGCTTGCGATTGAGATCGTCGAGCAATGCCAACTGCTGCGACTGCTGCTCGGGCGAGACCGCCGTGTTGCGAATGTTTTCGATCAGTTTGTCGATGGCCGTGTGCTGCGTGTCGATGTACGTCCCTTGATAGACGCCGGGCAGGAACGCCGACCGCCAATTCTCGGCCCCTTTGATCGGGTAACCGCCGGGGCACATCACGAGGAAGCCCGGCAGATTCTGATTCTCGGTCCCCAGGCCATACGTCAGCCACGAGCCGAAGCTCGGCCGCGTGAGCGGGAACGCGCCGGTGTTCATCAGCATCAGCGACGGTTCGTGATTCGGCACGTCGGCGAACATCGAACGGACGATGCAGAGATCGTCGGCGTGCTTGGCCAAGTGCGGAAATAGGTCGCTGATCTCGTGTCCGCATTCGCCATGCTTTTTGAACTTGAACGGCGATGGGAAGGCCGCGCCGGTTTTTCGCTCCGTCTTCAAGTTGTTGGGGACCGGCTTGCCCGCGTACTTTTCGAGCAGCGGCTTAGGGTCGAACGTGTCGACGTGCGAGCAACCGCCGTTCGCGAAGATGTGTATGACGTGCTTCGCCTTACCCGCAAAGTGTGCGGGCTTCGGGGCCATCGGGTTGCCGTATCCGGCGGCCGCGTCGGTCGTCGCCGCTTGGGCACTACCGTCGTCGCACAGCACTCCCGCCAAGCCGAGCATGCCCAGCCCGGTACCGCAGCGCGCCAACATTTCGCGACGCGAGGTAACCAACGGCGGCAGATTCATGTTTGAGTCCGACATCGGTCTCTCCCCTTAGTCGACGAAGACGAACTCGTTGCTCATCAGCAGCACTTGGGCCAGCATCTCCCACGGAGTTTGCGGCGTCGGCTGCGGGCCTTGGAAGGCATCGGCGAAACTCCAGGCCGTTGCGGGCGGTGCTTTTGCTCCCTTGGCTTCGTCTTGTTCCAACTTGAGCACCGGCTTCCAGGTGTACGAATCAAATGCGTCGCTCGTCCGCGGCTCAACGATGAAATCGATCTCGTCGCCGAGCTTGACGTCGAATGCTTCGACCTTCGTCGTCGCTTGCGAATTCTTGGCCGTCCATGCGCCGAGTTTGCCAAGTCGCGACGACGTGACGTAGGCTGCGACGCCGTCGCCTTCTTTGTGCGGATGCTTCAACAATCCTTCGACGACGATGCGTCCGACCCGCGGCGACTTCCAGCGGACGACGATCGCCTGCTTCGCATTGCGGCCGGGATGCGCATTGGCGGCGCTCACGGAAGCATGCCCCAGTTTCGCATCGGGCAACTTCGGGCCTCCCTGCCAAGCCGAACCGGTCCAATGCGGAAACGGCTGGAACGACTTGACCTTTGCGGCCGCGACGTCGAACTCGCCGTAGCCGTATTGCCAGAGCGACGAGTTCGTCACCGGCGGCAGCTTGCCGACCTCTTGCAGGAATCGCTCGACGCGTTGCGTCTCGTCCGTCGTCGGCCGACGTCCGAGCACGGTTCGATAGAGCGACTCGATGCGGGCTGCATCGTTCGGCGCCGCAGCGATTTCCTTTCGCGCTGCCGCATGCTTCGCCTGCTCTTGCACGAACGGCGAGTTCATCGCGAACAAGGCCTGCTGCGGCACCGTCGTCCGGGGCCGCTGATCGATCGTGACTTCAGGGCTCGCGAAGTCGAACACGCCGAACACGCCCGGCAGGTCTTGGCGATCAATGAAGCCGTAGACGGTGCGCCGCGTCGGATACGGTTGCTTCCACAACTCGACGGGGCGGCCGAGCGACGTCAGGTCCAACCGACCGGCGACGGCGAGCATCGCGTCGCGCATCGGCTCCAATTCCAAACGACGACGATTCATCCGCCACAACAGACGGTTCTCGGGATCGACGGCCAGGCCGGCCTGCACCGCTTCGCCTGCATCGGACGACTGCCGGTAAGTCTGCGACGTGACGATGAGGCGGTGAATCCGCTTGATCGACCACCCCTCGTTCATGAATTCGCTCGCGAGGTAGTCGAGCAACTCGGGATGCGACGGCGGCGGCGTCCGAACCCCAAAATCGCTCGGCGTGTCGACGAGTCCGCGCCCAAAATGGAGCAGCCAGATTCGATTGACCATCACCCGCGCCGTCAGCGGGTTGTCGCGGCTCGCGATCGCTTGGGCTAGGCCGAGCCGACCGCTGCCGTCGGTGAACGGTTTCCGCTCGTCGCCGGCGAGGATCCGCAGGAACTGCCGCGGCACTTCCCGCTCGGGACGCGAAGCATCGCCACGGAGAAACACGCGCGGATTGTATAACCCTTTCGCATCGACGAGGACCATCGCTCGCGGCGGGGCGGCCGGCGACATGACGACGAACTCTTCGACCTTCTTCTTCAACGCTTCGTAGTCGTTCCGCGTCTTCCGATCGAGCACCTGCCGCAGATCATCTTCGTTCAGCACGGTCGGCGAGTGCTCGCGGAACAGGACTTGGCGAACTTCCTCCGCGGCGGCGTCGGCCAACTGCTGCGGCTCCGGTTCGCCCACTTTTCGCTGCTTCGGGTCGAGTTGCTTCTTCCACTCGTCGTGAACGTGGCCGAACACCGTGCCGTACGTCTTCGCGACGTCGAGCATCTTTTGCGGCGGGTTCTGTTTCAACTCGGCGACGATCAGTCGATTGACCGACTTTGCGGCCGCGGCGTTCTTGTCGTTCGACCAAGCGTCGATTTGCTTCGCCGCGGCCGCTGGGAACTCCGCTTCTTTCAAGGCATCGAGGGCATGCCAGGCCGCGAAGACCGGGTCGGGCTTCTTCTTCGTCGCGTCGAGCAGTTCACGCCAGCGCCGCAGCACCAACGGCCGCGGGTCGCCGGCATCGAACAGGAACTCCGCCTCTTTGGTCGACGACTTATCGAGCCGATCGAGCAAGATCTTAGACAGATAGTCGCCGACGTTCGAACGCAACTCGTCAGCCAGCTTGGCCGTCGCTTCGGCCAGGAACTTCTTTTGAGCCGCTTCGAGTTTGGCCAACTCGGCGACGAACTCATCGTATTCTTTCGACGGCGTCGGCTTGCCGATCAGCGGCAGTTCCGGCGGCGTCATCGAACTGCGAAACACGCCGTACAGCGAGTAGTAATCGTCGGTCGGGATCGGGTCGAACTTGTGATCGTGGCAGCGCGAGCACGAAGCGGTGAGTCCGAGCAGCCCGCGCGTGACGACGTCGATCTGATCGTCGAGTGTGTCGTGCATTCCTTGGTACTGGCGACCGCAGGTGATGAACCCGAGCGCCGCGAGGTGCTTGTTTTCCGCCGTCGCCGGCAGTTTGTCGGCCGCAATCTGCTCGAGTATGAACTGATCATACGGCTTGTCGTCGTTGAAGGCGTTGATCACATAGTCGCGATAAGTGTACGCGAACGGATAGCGACGCTCTTGCTGGAAGGCATATCCCTTCGTGTCCGCATAACGCGCGATGTCGAGCCAATGCCGAGCCCAGCGCTCGCCGTAGCGCGGCGAAGCGAGCAGCTTGTCGACGAGTGCGGCATAAGTTTTCGGCGAGTAGTCGCGCACGAACGCCTCCACCTCTTCCGCCGTCGGCGGCAAGCCGGTGAGGTCGAAGGAGAGGCGGCGTATCAGCGTCGCGGGATCGGCCTCGGGCGACGGCTGCAGCTTCGCGGCGTGCAACTTTGCAGCAATGAACCGATCGACCGGGTTCTGCGACCACGCGGCGTCGGCCACTGGCGGCGGCTCGACGCGCTTCACCGGCTGAAAGGCCCAATGCTCGGCCCGCGCGCGCGCGACGCGTTGATCCATCGCCCCGCCCCACATCGCGTCGGTCTCGGCCGGTTTCTTGCCTGTGGCGTTCTTGCTATTTGCAGCCGCAGCGACCGGCTGTTCGTCGGGCCACGGCAGGCCGAGCTTCACCCAGTTCGTCAGCACGGCGAGTTGCTCGTCGTCGAGCTTGCCGTCCGGCGGCATCTGCACGTTGCCGTCGTACTTAATGACCGCGATCAGCCGGCTCTTGTCGGGCTCGCCCGGCACGGCGGCGGGGCTCCCTTCCATGCCGTGCAACAAGGCGCTCCGCGAATCAAGCCGCAGCCCGGCCTCTTGCAAGTCGGGACCGTGGCATTCGACGCACTTTTTAATGAGCAGCGGTCGAACTTTGGTTTCGAAGAAGGCGAGTTGCTCGGGCGTCGCCGTCGATTTCTGTTCCGGCGCCGCCCCGCTCAGTTCCGTCACCCCGAGGAACCCCAACAGCGCGACGATGACAAGCGAATAGCGGACTCGCATAGGCAAAGACGGCGCGGGTGAGAAGTTCAGAGACGACGGCGGGCCGCATAGGTCGGCGCGACGCCGACCGCTGCGTGTCGTATTTCAGGAGGCGGGAACGTCTACTGATTTTAGACCGCAGCCCCCCCGGCTGTCAAAAAGCTTGGCCTTTGGATGGTTCGGTTGGAAAACCCGCACTCTGTGCCATCAGTCTCGAATGATCCAGCCGTAGCGATAGAAGATGGGAGTGGCGAATTCCAGAAGCACCATACTTGCGATGAACGCGAGTCCGCCCCAGCCAAAGTCTCGCATCCATTTTCCGATAACGATAGCGGGGATCGTAGAAACGGCGACGTAGAGCAGAAGTACGTCGTACAACATCCTAGAATCCTAATCGCGTTCGACTGATGGTCGCCTCAGCGGTATCGCAGCCGCGACATGCCTCCTCTCCGGAGAGGTGAGGGGACAGACGATTACTCCTTCGCCGTCGCGCCGCCGAGGCCGGGGACGGCGCCGTTGAGATAGCGCCAATTTTTCACAAACGTAATCACGTCGGCCATGTCTTGATGCGGGATGTTCTTTTCCAATCCTTCCGGCATCAGCGATAGGCCGTTCGACTCCATCGCCTCGATGTCCTTCTTCAGGACCGAGACCGTCTTGCCGTCGGGGAGTTTTAAGGTCACGCCGCCGGGCGTGTCGGCCGCCACGATACCGACGAGCGTCACGCCGTCGCTCGTCACGACCGTGTAGCTGACGAAATTGTTGTCGATCGCTTTGTTCGGCTGGAGCACGTCGGTGAGCACTTGCTCCAACGTCTTGGTCCGCAAGTCGGCAATGCTCGGCCCGACGTCGACGCCGACGTCGCCGACCTTGTGGCACGTCGCACAGTTCTTGCGGAACACCTCTTTGCCGTGCCGCGCGTCGGCCTTCAGCGTCAGCACCTTGCGATAATCCTCCAGCGCCTTGTTACGATCGGCGGGCATCGACGCCGCCAGCAACTTCTCGGCCCGCGCCTTCGACTTGGCATCGACCGACTTGAGCAACCGATTCGTCCGCGTCGTATCGAGATCGCGCGGCTTCAACTTGCCGGCCTCCATCGCATCCAACAGCAGCACGATCCGTTCGGGCCGCCCGAGCATCGCATCGAGAATCTGTGCCCGAAACTTCGGCGTCTGCTTCAGATACTCTTCGAGTAGCATCAGTCCGACTTGAGGATCGCGATGCGCCGCCAATGCGGCGACGGCGTGACTGCGTATTTCCAAGTCTTCCGCTTGAAAGAGCGGCAGCAGCGCGGCACTCGCCAGTGCCAGCGGCGCGTACGCCAACAGATCACACGCGTCGATGCGGTCGGAGACCTGGGCCGATTCGTCGACGGCCGTCGTCAGGGCCAACTCCACCCACGCCGTTCCCGCCGCCTCGGGCAGCTTTTGCTTCAGAGCCTTTGACAAGCCGGTGAGGAGCGGCAGTTGAAATGACTCACGTCGGATTCGATTTTGCGGCAGCGCGAGGTCGTCGAGCATTTTTTGCAACGCCGTTGGATCGGCGGCGCCTCCGGCGTACGTCGCAAGTTCACGGACCGTCTCGCGACGAATCGCCAACTTGGCAGGCGACGAAGGGAAAAAACCTTCGATCGCGCCACGCAACACGTCCGCAGCCCCGCCGGTCGACGCCAACAACACGGCCCGACGCAGCCAGAGATCACTCGAGTCGCGCGTCGCCGCCGTGGCCGCCAATCGCCAACGATCGGGCGCCTCGACGAAAGTCGAGCTCAGGAGCGCACGGAAATACATCCTGTCATCGGCTTGGTCCGCCGCGCCCAGCACGTTGGCCGCCACCTCGCGCGATGCAGTCCGCGGTTCCGCCAATAGCAGAGCCTGCTCGCGAACCGCAGTATCGGGCGTCCGTAAAATTTCAATCAACAGCGCGTCGCTCAAGGCATCGAGCCCTGCGAGCGTCCACAGAGCATGCACTCGCCCCAAGGGAATCGCTTCGTTGCGGACCCGTGCTTCGAGTGCCGGCACGGCCGATTTTCCGCCGCGCTCGATCAACAACCGCTGCGCCGTCTCGCGCCACCAGGCGCTTTTATGATCTAGCAAGTCAACGAGTTCGTCCGTCGTCGCTTTCGACAGCGGCTTCGACGACTTCGGTCGCTTAAAATCTTTGCGAACAATTCGATAAATGCGTCCCTTGTCTTCGCCGTAACGTTCGTCGGGGCGGTTCTTCAGTTCTTCGGGTACGAACTGCGGGTGCTCGATCACCGCGCGGTACATGTCACAAATGTAGAGCGCGCCGTCGGGGCCGCCGTCGCAGTAGACCGGGCGGAACCAGGGGTCGCGCGAGGCGAGGAACTCGCGTCCTTCGTGGGCCGGGCGGCTGGTGAACGTCGCGCCGCTCGGCGTCAGGATCTCGCGATGTACGAGACTGCCGGTCGGTTCGCAGGTAAAACTGTTGCCGCGATACTCGTCGGGCAGAGCATCGCCGCGAAAGATGTCGATGCCGCACGCCGCCGTGAATTGTCCGGCATGCAAGATCGACGTCGTCCACGCCTCGACGAGCGGAAACACTTTCGACGCCTCGCCCGCAGCGGCCACGTCGTTCACGACCGTCGGCACGACGTACTTCGGGTTCTTCGCCAAGTAGCGATCTTCGAACACCACGTGCATCAGCGGGTTGCGATTGCTGCAAAGGAACCGATTTCCAAAATCGTCGAACGTCAGCCCGAACTGACCGTTGCCGGCGATCGCTTCGTACTGGAAAGTGCGGGGATCGAATCGCAGATCGTGTCCGCGGAGCGACACCGGCTTGGCCTGCGGGTCGCGCGGATTCACGACCGATCCGCCGCGCAGACCGTTCGCCACATAGATTTGATTGTCGAGCCCGAAGCGGGGATGGTTCACCCGCAACTGCGGGTTCTCCTCGGCAAAGCCGACGTACCATGTCTCGAAGACGTCGGCCCGGTTGTCGCCGTCCGTATCTTTGAGATACGCGATCTTGCCCGACATCGTGGCGATGACGCCGCCGCGCCACGGTTGCAGCCCGTTGCAGAACAGCAACTCGTCGGCGAAGACATGCGCGGTTTCGAAGCGGCCGTCGCCGTCCTTATCTTCGAGCAGTTTGATCCGCGACTTCGGCTTCTCGCCGGGGGCCGGCGGATTCGGATAGTCGCGATACTCGGCGACCCACATGCGACCGTCTTCGTCGAAGCGGACGGCGACCGGATCGACGACCTCAGGCTCGGCCGCGGCGATTTCGATCCGCAGCCCGTCGTCGAGTTGCATCCAGCGGAGCGAGTCTTCCGGCGAGAGGGGCGACTTCGGCTTGGCCGTTGATTGCTGGGCGGCGGGAACGTCGGCTGCGTTCGTGTTTTGCGGCGATAAGCCGCCAACGAACGACAGTGCGAATGCGGCGATCCAGACGGAAACTAAACCACGCGACATCGCCGACGTCCTCAGGGAAACACGCGATCGAGACGTCGTGATTTTAATCCAACGCGGCGACTAAACCAAACCGCGGATCGGTTCGCCGTGATAGATGAAGTGCGGGCGGCCCGAGTGATCGTGCCACGCCGTCTCGCGCGGCAGGCCGAGCGATTGATAAATCGTCGCGCCCAAGTTGCTCGGGTTTTGTTCCTGCGTCTTCGGGTACGCGCCGATCTTGTCGGTGCTGCCGATGACGCGGCCCCCCTTCGTGCCGCCGCCCGCGAAGAAGACCGACTGCGTCCCCCAGTGATCGCGGCCCGGTTGCTTGTACGTCGTGCCGACGCCCGAGATGCGCGGCGTCCGACCCATTTCGCCCGCCATCACGACGAGCGTGTCTTCCAACATGCCGCGCTCATCCAAATCGTCGAGCAACGCCGAGACCGCTTGGTCCGTCGGCGGCATCAGGAACTGTTTCAAGTGCGGGAAGATGTTGCCGTGCGTGTCCCACGTTTCGTTGTTGCCCAGGTTCACCTGCACCAGGTTCACGCCGGCCTCGACGAGTTGCCGCGCCAGCAGCAGCGACCAACCGAAGGTGTTCTTGCCGTAACGTTCTTGCGTCTTCGCGTCGGCTTGGGTCACGTCGAACGCTTGCTGCACCGACGGATCGGAGAGCAGCGACACGGCCCGCTGACGATGGCGATCGAACGTGACGTTCGCCGCGGCATGTTCCAGATCGCGGCGTTGTTGCGAAAGCAATGTTCGCAACGCCATGCGGTCTTGGAACCGCGCGCTCGTCATATCATCCGGCAGCGACAAGTTCGGCGCTTGGAACTTGAAGTTCTCCAACTTCTGCAACTCGGCCTTCGCATGATGGAACGTGTGCGTCGGGTACGCACCGTACGCTTCGGCCTGAAAGCGATTGAGTTCCAAGAACATCGGATCGCGATGGGCTCCCATCTCGCCGGCGAACTGACCGGGGATGACGCGGCCCGTGCGATGGATCAACGTCTCGGGCAAGCAGATGGCCGGCGGCAGATTGTTGCGCGGCTTCGTCACGTTGTTGGCGATCGCCGCGAGCGACGGCCAATCGCTCGGCTTCGGCGTCGAAGGATTGAAGCCCGGCGGCAGAATGTGCCGACCGGTGAGCATCAGTAAGTGACCGGTCGAGTGCTCCGGATAGCCGTGCGCCATCGAACGAACGATTGACCACTTGTTGCTACGGGCCGCCAGCAGCGGCAGGTGTTCGCAAATTTGAATGCCGGGCGTCGCGGTGTCGATCGGATTGAACTCGCCGCGGACCGTCTCGGGAGCATCCGGCTTCATGTCGAAGCTGTCGATCTGCGACAGGCCGCCCGACAGGAAGATGTAGATGACGGACTTCGCCTTCGCCGCTTTGCCTGCCATCGCATCGCCCGCAGCCGCGGCGGCCCGCAACGGTGCGAGATGATTCATCCCCAAGCCGAGCAAACCGATCGCCCCGGCCTGAACGGCGGCGCGACGAGTGACGGGCGTGTGATGTAAGTACGTCATGAGCAGATCTCGCAGGGGAAGCGGCTCGCGGAGGGACGGCGCTGATAAACGGCTCAGTTCGAGCGGCAGGCAGCGAACGGTAACGGCAGGCACGACAGGCGGGATCGGACGCAAACCGAGGACCTCGTTTAGCTTACCGAACGCCCCAGGCTGCTACAATAAGAATCGACGTTTCCCGGGCCGATCTCGACCGGATCCACCGCCTGCCAAGCCGAATCTCTCCCGCTTTTTCCGCGATTCTGTCAAATCAAACCGCATGACCACACCGACCACACTCATCATCCGCGACGCCCTGCCGAGCGATGCCGCAACGATCGTCGAATTCAACCGTCTGCTCGCTTGGGAGACGGAGCACAAACGGCTCGATCTGGCCGTACTGACGCCGGGCGTCGAGAGCGCGCTGCGCGAGCCGAAGTTCGCAAGATATTTCATGTGCGACGACTTAAGCGACGAACCAACTGCCGCGACATCGCCCTCTTCGCTCCGCGCTCCGAGCTCCGAGCTCCGCGCTCCCGTGGGTCAGCTGATGATCACCTACGAATGGAGCGACTGGCGCAACGGTCTGTTCTGGTGGATCCAAAGCGTCTACGTCCACCAAGACGCCCGCCGCCGCGGCGTCTTCCGCGCGCTCTACCAGCACGTCGAACAACTCGCGAAATCCACACCGGGCGTCATCGGCCTGCGTCTGTACGTCGAACACGAGAACGCCGCCGCCATCGACACCTACCGCAAACTAGGCATGGTCCCCAGCGGACACATGCTCTACGAACACGACTGGTCGAACGCGACGACGTAACGACGACATAAAGCCGCGACCGGTGGTCGCGGTCTCGTCATGGAACGCGAGAACGCCATCTTTCCGGGTCGGCGGACGTGTGAAACACCCCGTAGATCGTCACTGCATTCCGATTGCATTCGTAAAGAACGGCAAACGGGAATCGGCGCAAGGCGACGCGGCGATAGTTGCGATACTCGACCGCAAATATTTCCGGCAAGCGATGCACCAACGCGATTCGCGCATCGAGACTGCGAAGAAACGCCGCGCCGAGACCGGGACGTTGCAACTCATAGGATGCATACGCCTCACGAGCGTCAGCCAATGCCTCCGGTGCGAGGATAAGGTTTCGCATCGACGCTATTGTCCGCGAATGATCCTTTTGGCGTCATCCCAAGAGACGCCGGAGCTTGGATCATTTTCGAGCTTCTCTCGCCGCCGATCCAATTCTTCCTTTTGCCAAGGATGAAAGGGAATGGTTTCCGGCGAGGCCGCCAAATCGTCCCACAAGTCTTCCACCAACTGCAACTTCTCCGCCGGCGAGAGTTGAAACACGGCGGAAATCAGAGGGTCGGTGGACATCGGCGTTTCCTCACTGCGTGCTCGTGACCGGTAGCTCAGTATATCTTAGCGTTAGATCGGGCGTGAACAAATTGCGGCCCGTCCATGGCGGCAGCGCATCCGCGATT
>CAMCTH010000038.1 GCA_945877965.1 Planctomicrobium piriforme
GCCGCGGCCGACAGCCCGGTGGTCGATACCTCGTGCGCCTCGCTCTGGTGCCTCTCGCGCGAGGTCCACGATCAAGGCTACAAGGTGGCTCTGACGGGTGAAGGCTCCGACGAGTCGCAGGCCGGCTACGTGTGGTTTAAGTCGAACAAGGCGCTCCGTTGGTTCGACGTCGCCGGCTTCAAGCCGAGCGTCGCGCTGAGCCGACTGTTTCGCAAGGCGACCGCGCCGCACGTTTCGTTCGGCGAAATGGCGCGGATCGACAACAGTTACGGCGGGCCCTACGCGCAGTCGGAGATGTTCAACTTCCTCGCGCGGTCGCGGCATCTGTTCTATAGCCAGGACATGAAGGACCGGCTCGGCGACCATCTCCCCTACGAAGACTTGACGTTCAACGTCGAGAAGATGCGCCGCTGGCACCCGCTGAATCAGTCGCTCTACGTTGGCTACAAGACGATGCTGTGCGGCATGCTGCTGAATCACAAGGGGGACCGCGTGGCGATGGCGAATAGCGTCGAGACGCGCTATCCGTTCTTGGACGACGACGTGATTAAACTCTGTTGCCGAATCCATCCGCGCTGGAAGTTGCGGCGTGCACGGTTCGATAAGTACCTGCTTCGTCAAGCGACGGCGCGGCACTTGCCCGCCGAGATGGCGCTCCGGCCGAAGGCGATGTTCCGCGCTCCGTTCGCCGACAGCTTCTTCGGTCATCCGCCGGAGTTTGTGAAGCAGTTGATGAGCGAAGAATCGCTCCGCAAGACCGGCTACTTCGACGTCGCCAAGGTCCGCAAAAAATTCACATCCTACGCCGACGGCAGCAACTCGAAGGCCGGCTTCTTCAGCGAGATGGGGATGGTCAGCGTCCTCTCTACGCAGTTGTGGCATCACATCTATCTGGGCGGCGGGCTGTGCAATCTGCCGGACACGAACCCGACGCCGAAGATCGAACGCCCCGCGACGGCGACGGTTTAAGGGACTCGTGTATTCCGCCGTCGAGTCTCTCCCGGTAGGGGGTCGGCGACGGCTCCGTCGTTGCGACCGTCACCGTCGACAGGTTTGCGCCAGCCGATTTGACCGTTCCCCGATTTCGACCTAGGGTTCCGATACCCTGGGTCCGAATTTCCTCTCCTAGTTCACCCGCGGAGTGCGTCGCCGATTCGGCCTCGCATTCCCCCGGCGGCGAGAGCATGGACGAACGTCGTCAAACATCATCGCTAGAGCGTCGTCGTGAGACGTCGCCGTTGCGCGCGCTCTCGGAGCAGCGCGAACAGGTGAAGCGATTCGTCGCCGATTTGACCGACGCCGCTGACGAGGCGGAACGCGAGATTGCCTCCGGCGTCCGGCAACTCTTAGAAGACCTGACGGCCGAACAGGCTGCACTGCAGGAACGACATGATTCCTCGCAGTCGGCCCGACTCAGCGACAAAGCGAAGCAGCTCGAACAGCGCGAGGCCGAAGTTGCGGCCCTGACGAAACAGATTGAGCAAGAACGCAAACAGTTGGCCGAAGAGCGACGAAAGCTCGAAGCCGAGATGGACGAGACGCTCCGTCGTCAGACGCGGATCGAAGAGCGGCAGCGTCGCTTAGAGTCGCAAGAAGAAGAGGTCGAATCGCAGCAGCAACGGACGAAGAACCAACGTCGTCGTATTGCGGCGGAACTTCGCGATGAGCGCGACTCGGTCCGCCGCGAACAACGCCGTGCGGCCGACGAGTTGCAGCAAGAATGGGGCGAACTCCGCCGACGCGAGGATGATCTCCAGCGACGGTCGGCCGATCTCGAACGTCGCGCCTCGTCGTTGTCGTCGCCGCCGGCCGGCGGCGGCGATGACCGGCTGAACGGGCAACTGCGGATGCTCGAAGAAGCGCTCGCCGATCGCGACGCGGCGCTGGCCGAGATGACCGAACAGTTCGACGACCTTCGCTCGCGACTGAGCGATTACAAAGCCAAGCTCGCCGAGGCCGAGTCGCGGGCCGTCGAATCCGATGCGCCGGAGCACGACGCTCGCGAAGCTCAGGAATGGCGGCGGCGGTATGAAGAAACCTGCGAAGAGCTGCGCGAGCTGAAGCGAACCGCGGCGGCTTACAAGGCGCAAAACGGTGGAGCCGGCGCGAGCGCCGATCAGCCGATGGATTGGGAGTCGCAAAAGCGGCGGATTCTGGCGTCGTTGGAATCGGACTTCGACGAGCAGAATCATCAGGATCATGCCGATCGACTCACGATCGAAGGGACGATGCGGATCACCGACGGCGTGGTGGCCGAAAAAGAACGCGAGATCGCCGAGTTGAAGGAGCAGTTGGCGGCGCGAAGCAACGGACAAGCGGCCGCGGCGACGGCGGCGGGCGAGATCGCTGCCTCGCAAGACGACTACGTCGTGCAGCAGCGCGAGAAGGTCGACCAACTCCGTCATGAATGGGAGCAAAAGGTGCGCTCGGCCGAGATTGAGATCTCGATCGAACGGGCGAAACTGGCGCGAGAACGATCGGAGTTCGAAGAGCGTCGCGCTGACTTTGAAAAGCAGCAGTCTCATGCAGCCCAAGAGCCGATCGTCGTCAAGAACGTCGGCGACGAACCGAAACGCGGCGGCGGCCGCTGGTTGGCGCGGCTCGGCCTGCGCGATCAGCAAGAAGGTTAATTCTCGACGAAGATCGGCGGCTGCTTACGCCGCGACGGGTCCTTCGTCCGGCATTCGCAAGCCGTTGCCGATGTCCATCGAGTCGCCGAAGTAGTACTTCTTCGCCTCGGCGTTCTGCAACACTTCGTGCGGTCGGCCGTGGCAGAGCACCTTGCCGCTGCGGATGACGTAGCTGCGATCCGTGATCTGTAGCGTCTCGCGAACCTGGTGGTCGGTGATCAAGATCGAGATGCCCGAGGTCCGCAGGCCGCGGATGATCTCTTGAATGCCGTCGATCGTCACCGGGTCGATGCCCGTGAAGGGTTCGTCGAGCAGGATGAGCTTGGGATCGGAGACCAAGCACCGGGCGATCTCGAGCCGACGTCGTTCGCCGCCGGAGAGCGACATCGCCAGGCTGCGGCGAAGATGCGTGATGTGGAACTGCTCGAGCAAATCGTCGCATTTGCGTTTGCGCGTCTTGCGGTCGAGGCCGATCAACTCCATCACGCCGAGCAGATTGTTCTCGACCGAGAGTTTGCGAAAGACGCTCGACTCTTGCGCGAGGTAGCCCATGCCCCCTTCTTTGGCGCGGCGGAACATGGGCCACGACGTCACGTCCTTGCCTTGCAGGATGACGCGGCCCGCATTCGGTTCGACCATGCCGCACGCCATGCGAAAGCTGGTGGTCTTGCCGGCGCCGTTGGGGCCGAGCAGTCCGACGATCTCGGCATTGCCGACTTCGAAGTCGACGCCGTCGACGACGGTCCGCCGACCGTAGATCTTGACCAAACCGCGAACTTCCAGCATCGACATGTTGCGGGCCTCCTGCCCAGGGGTTCAGGGTTCGAGGTTCAGAGTTCAGGGTTGCGAATGAAACCCCGAACCCTGAACTCTGAACCCCGAACCAACTATCGAATCATTCTCATCCGTGAGAAATCGGGAATGTAATTGCCGCCGATCAGCGGCAGGTTCGGCACCTTCACGCTCGTGCCGGGAATCGTGTCCCAACCGTGCGGCCAGTAGACGAACAGCGCCTTACCGATGAGCAATTCGCGTTTGACGTAATTCTCCGGCGCACGCCAGAGTCGACCGTCGAGACTGCGTGGACTGTTGTCGCCGAGCACGAAGAACTGGTCTTGTGCCATTCGGAAGCTGACGTACGACGATTCCAAGAACCGCTCGGGCCAGAAATCCATGTCGGACATGAACGAGGCGAGCATCTTCTCGCTCCAGACCCCTTGGCCGGCGAAATCGGTGCCGAGGTTCTGCTTCGCCTTCTCGCTCACATACTGACTGAACGGGTCGGAGCGATAGTCGCGCACCGGCGGGATCGATTCCGGCGTCGTCAGTTGATTGCGGCGCTCGTTGAACTCCGAATCGGCAATGTAGTAGACGTCACGGAGAATGCGGAGATGTTTGACGTTGAGGGCCGCGTTCTTGGCGGCGATGCCGATCGGCGAGGCGACGTCTTGCTTCGTGGGGATCAGATTGTCGAGCGGCTTGAACTTGCATTCGCCGTTGAAGCCGAGGACCACTGCGTCTCCCTTGTCGTCTTCGGCGTCGAGCTTGGCGACCGACAGGAAGTTCGTGCTCTCTTCGAACGTGATCGGCTTGTCGTCGACCCAGAGCAGGAGTTGATCGTCGACGTTAGCGAAGCGCACTTTGTGCGAGCCGCCGCCGATCATGGCGGCTTTCGCCTGCGGTTGATAACCGTCGAGGCCCGAGATCGAGAGGACGGCATCGCCCGAAGCGGCGTTGATCCGGCACTGATAATTCCGGCCCCCCTCGACGATCTCGAGGACCGCTTCGCCCGCCGGGTCGCGCGGATCGAGGAATTCCAACTCGCACTCGACCATGACGTCGCCGACCCAGTGGAGTCCGAAGCAGGAGATATCGCGATCTTGCTTGTGATTGCGGACGCGCTCGGTGTTGTACTCGCAGAAGTCGGCGATCAACTGGGGCCGCAACCGCGCACGCTCGGCGGGATCGAGCGATTGCCGTTCCAAGACGGCCCAGTCCGAGCTCGTCGGAACATAATGCTGATAGCGCAACCAAGCATCGTCCGGTTTGCGGCCGTCGATCTGGAAGCTCTTGAGATCGGCGGACTGTTTCCAAAGCGCCTCGGCCCCGGAAAGCTCGGAGACCCAACGTTGCGGCCAGCCGCGCTCGTGGATCGACGGCAGGACGTAATCTTGATCGTAGACCGATTGGGCCATCGCCACGGCCTTGTCGTGCGGCTTGCGGGCGATGCGGAAGTCGGTCTCGTCGGGCTTGCGAACGTAGATGTCGCCGCGATAGATCAGCACCTCTTCGTTCGGCAGGCCGACGACGCGTTTGATGTAGTTGATCTTCGCCTGACTCGGATTCTTGAAGACGGAGACGTCCCACCGCTTCGGCTCGGCGAAGTCGTAGGAGTATTTCGTCACCAGAATGCGATCGCCCTTATAGGACGGCGGGGCCGGCTCTTTCGTGACCATCGGGTCGTATTCCATCCGATAGCGACAGTTCGGACAGACCGACGAGACGACCGTGTTGCCGTGCTGCCAGGCGAGCTGCGCGTTTTGAAAGTCGCGCTGATCGCGCTCGTTATTATTCGGCGACTCGCTGCTGGCGCTGGCGCGATACGGGTATTTACATTCCGAGCAGGTCAGGTCTTTGTGGTCCCCCATCAACGTCAGGGCCATCGACCCGGTGGGGATGACGAACGCCTCGGCCTCGAAGGTCCGAAACAAGAAGGCGAGCACGAAGGCGATGACAATCGAATCGACCGTCTCGCGAATGCTCTCGCCGAGCGTCGGCTTCGGGGGCGTCGTATCTTCGATGGCTTTTTCAGCGGCTTTCGACATGGCACAAATCAGTCTTGGGGTGCAAAGACGGTCAGCGAATATAGCGAATCGCGGTAATGTCGGGAACGTGAAAACGAAGCCCGAACGGCTCGGCGAGGCGGCGCGGCGCGTGGACGATAAACGGTTTGCCGATGATGAGTTGCGCCGACACGCCGGGGCCCTGCGGCCAGGTTCGGCTATCGTCGGAAAGGCCCGGGTTATCGCCCAAGGCGAAGTATTCGTCGGGCCCGAGGGTCCAACGGGTCGTGCCGTCGTACCAGGCCGGCGGCGTGAAGTCTTCGTCGACCGGCGTCGCGATCCGTAGGCCGTCGGCGAAGATTTGCCCGTGGCGAATCTCGATCGTTTCGTTCGGCAGGCCGATGATCCGTTTGACGGCGACCTTCTTCGCCTCGGCCGGCAGACGAAACGCGACGATCTCGCCGCGCCGCGGAGTGCGATACCAAAAGGCCGTGCGATCGACGAGCAGACCGTCGCCCGGGATGATCGGCAGGCGATCTTCGATGGGGCCCGGTCGCTTGCAGCGCGGACAATAAGCCGGTCGATCGGGAATCGGCGCGAAGTCGGCCGCCGTCGTCACGGCTTGCAGGCAATGAGGACAATCGAACGCGCGATGCGGGCCGTGCAACGTCGGGTGCATCGAGCCGCTGACGACGGAGTAAGGTTCGACGAGCCACGTGCCGACGAGCAGCAAGGCGGCGACGATGCAAACGGCGGTTTCAACCAGGCGACGCATCGACGGCGAGGCTGCTTCCGGAAAAGACGGGAGTGCCCGAGCGTCGCGGCGTCGCGAGGCAGCGGAGCGATCCATGACCTATTCTACGGGGCTGCCGTCGGCCGAGGGGGCTGCTTTCTAACCGATTCCGCGGTGAATACCGTTGTGAGCTTCCGCCAAATGCCCGCCGTAGAGGGGTTTCTGCGTTGCTTCGGTATGTCGCCCCCGGTAGGCTTCACCGTTCTACTGAAGTTTCGCTGTGCCGCTTCGCACGGCGACGCTTTCCGGCCCGATGCTCGTAGTTTGAGGAATCCCCGATGAGTACGTCGACCCACGCCCGTCGTAGCCGCGTCTTGTTTAGCTCCGTCGCCAAAGACGCACTGCAACTGGCCAAAGAAGGGGAGTGGTCGTTCATTCGCTCGGGCGGCGCGCTGCAAATGGCGAAGGAGACGTTCAATCTCCGCCATCCGTTCGGCGCGAAGAGCGGCGAGCCCGACGCCGTGCGACTCATCGGCATCCGCATTAGCGACATGTGCAACCTCCGCTGCCACACCTGCGGCCAGTGGGGCGACAACGGTT
This sequence comes from Planctomicrobium piriforme, assembly GCA_945877965.1. Lineage (GTDB taxonomy): Bacteria > Planctomycetota > Planctomycetia > Pirellulales > PNKZ01 > CAMCTH01. Next base: position 6,747 of record CAMCTH010000038.1, read on the forward strand.
ACCTCCGCGGCATTCCACTCAAGGTGTTGAAGCAGCGCGAGATCGCCGTCGAAAAATTCATGGCGATGGCCGACGAGGTCAAACGCCTCGGTTGGAAGCCGATGTGGTACATCTGGGGCGGCGAGCCGATGATGTATCCCGGCATCCTTGAGTTTATCAAGTATCTCGACGAGCTCGGCATGCCGGTGACGATGGTCACCAACGGCATCAACGTGGCCGAGAACGCGGCCCACTTCGTTAAGCACTTGAAGATCCTGTTCCTCAGCATCGACGGCCCGAACGCCGAGATTCACGATCGTCAGCGCCCCGGTGCGTCGGGAAGCGGCACGCGGTCGAACTTTGCCGAGATCGATGCCGCGCTGAAGGCGCTCGAGGCGGAGAAGAAGAAGCAGAACCGTCGCCTGCCGTACGTCCAGCCGATCACGACGATCGCCAAGTACAACGCCGACGTGCTGACCGACATTTACAACTACGCCGCGCCGTACAGCAACGGACACTTGTTCTACTTCGCCTGGTGGATCGACCAAATGTCGGCCGACGCTCACACAGCCGACTACGAACGTCGCTTCGGCATGAAGCCGGCGAAGCATCTGGGGTGGATCGGCGACTGGACCGACTTCGATCACGACGTCGTGGCGACGAAGGTGAACGAGATTCGCGCGATCTACAAGCGCGAGAAGAAATCGTTCCCGATGATCTGGCCGCCGTTGGAAACGACCGAACAAGTCCAAACGTACTACTCCGATCACAATGCCGACTTCGGCTACGATCAGTGCGTCAGCATCTACATGACGATGGAGATCAACGCCAACGGCGACGTCAGCCTCTGCCGCGACTACAACGATTACGTCATCGGCAACATCAAAGAAGAAGCGGTCGGCGACATTTGGTACGGCGAGAAGGCGAAGAAGTTCCGCTCGTCGATCGCCACCGACGGCATCATGCCGGTCTGCCGCCGCTGCTGCGGCTTGATGGGACAGTAGCGAGAAAGACTGGAGACGAGAGACCGGAGATTACAGACTTTTACTCCGGTCTTCAGTCTCTAGTCTCCAGTCTCTTCTGCTACTTCTCCTCGTTCCCCGTCTCCAGCACCGCCAGGAACGCCTTCTGCGGGATGTCGACGCTGCCGACCGACTTCATCCGCTTCTTCCCTTCCTTTTGCTTCTCGAGCAGCTTGCGCTTCCGTGTGATGTCGCCGCCGTAGCATTTCGCCGTCACGTTTTTGCGGAGGGCCGAGATCGTCTCGCGGGCAATGATCCGGCTGCCGATCGCCGCTTGAATGGCGACTTCGAATTGATGCCGATCGATTTCGCTCCGCAATTTCTTGACGATCGCGCGACCGCGACGTTCCGAATCGCGGCGATCGCAGATCGTGCTGAGTGCGTCGACCCGATTGCCGCCGATCAGGATGTCCATCTTCACCAAGTCGGCGGGGACATAACCGAGCAGCTCGTAGTCCATCGTGCCGTAACCCTTGGTGGCGCTCTTCAGCTTGTCGTGCAAGTCGTAGATCACTTCGGCCAACGGCAGGTCGTACACCAGTTGAGCCCGCGTCGGCGAGAGATACTCGGTCTTCACATAGGTGCCCCGCTTGTCGGTGCAGAGCTGCATGATCGGACCGATATCGTTCGACCGGAGAATGAAATTCACGCGGACGATCGGCTGGCGGAACTCTTCGATCTCGCCGGCGTCGGGCACTTTTTGCGGATTGTAGATTCGCAGCACTTCGCCCGTGCGGGTCGTGATTTCGTACGTCACGTTCGGCGCGGTCTGCACCAAGTCGACGTTCGCCTCGCCTTCCAGTCGCTGTTGCACGATTTCCATATGCAACAAGCCGAGGAAGCCGCAGCGGAAACCGAAGCCCAGGGCGTCGCTCGTCTCGGGCTCGAACTCGAAGCTCGGGTCGTTGATGCTCAGCTTCGTCAGCGCGTCGCGGAGTTCTTCGAAGTCCTGACCGTCCGAGGGATACAGGCCGCAGAAGACCATCCGCTTCGGCTCTTGGTAACCGGGGACCGCGTCGGCTCCGCCTTCGCCGACGATCGTCACCGTGTCGCCGATGTGCACCTGCTTCACGTCTTTAATATTGCAAATGATGTAACCGACTTGGCCGGCTTGCAGTCCGTCGCACGTCTCGCGTTCGGGCACGAACTGGCCGACTTCGAGCACTTCGTACGTTTGATTCGTCTTGATGAAGCGAATCTTCTGGCCTTTGACGATCGTGCCGTTGAGCAAGCGCAAGTAGGTGATGACGCCGCGGAACGTGTCGTAGTGCGAGTCGAACACCATCGCTTGCAGCGTCGCTTGCGGATCGCCGCTCGGCGGAGGGACGCGCGCGACGATCGCCGCGAGCAGTTCTTCGACGCCGGCCCCGGTCTTGCCGCTGCACGGCAGCACGCTGAACGGATCGATGCCGAGCGTCGCTTCCATTTCGCTGATCACTTCGTCAGGCCGGGCGTTGACCATGTCGATCTTGTTCAAGACCGGCACGATTTCCAGATGGGCATTGATGGCCGCGTAGGCGTTCGCCATCGTCTGGGCTTCGACTCCTTGCGAGGCGTCGACCAGCAGCAGGGCCCCTTCGCAGCAGGCCAAACTGCGCGACACTTCGTAATGGAAATCGACGTGCCCCGGCGTGTCGATCAGGTTCATCTCGTAGATGATGCCGTTGTGCGGATAGCGCATCGAGACGGCGCGAGCCTTGATCGTGATGCCCCGCTCGCGCTCCAGGTCCATGTCGTCGAGCATCTGATCGCGCATCTCGCGCTTGCTCAGCGTGTTGGTCTTTTCCAACAAGCGGTCGGCCAACGTGCTCTTGCCGTGGTCGATGTGCGCGATGATGCAGTAGTTGCGGATGTGTTGGCAGTCGGCCATGGGATGCAGTTCGTGGTTCAGGGTTCAAAGTTCGGGGTTCAGGCTCAGTGGTTGCGGTTCTGGTTTTTAACCCTGAACCTTCAACCCCGAACCCTGAACCGTTTTGTGATGTGCTAATCGTGCCAAGCCCGCGGCGCCGATGAATCCAGCATCGCCGCCGAGGTAGGCGTAGGCGACCTTAGTTTTCTCGGCCAATACGGGAAACGCCCGGCGACGAATCTCGGCTCGGACTCGTTCCAGAAAACGACGGCCGAGCGGCGTCTGTTCGCCGCCGAACGTCATCGCCCCGCCGAGCAAGACCCCTTCGGGATCGATCGTGTGCATGACGGTCGTGATGCCGACGCCCAAGTAGCCCGCCGCTTCCATGAGAACTTCGTCCGCCAGCGGGTCGCCGGCGTCGGCCTCTTCGCCGAGCAGCAGCGTCGTCAACTCTTCGCCGCGCCGGAGCCGAGCGATGATTGAACTCGCGCGGCCGCCGTCGAGCAGTTCGCGAGTTCGCTTCACGACGGCCGTCGCCGACGAGTACGCTTCCAAATGCCCCGGCTGTCCACAGGGGCACATCCGCGCGTCGGCATGATGATCGAGAATGACGTGTCCCAACTCCGAGCCGGTGCTGTGATGCCCGTCGACCGAGAGATCGCCGAGAATGATCCCGCCGCCGACGCCTGTGCCGAGCGTGAACATAATCATGCTGTCGAGCTCGCGCCCGGAGCCGACCCAGAACTCACCGAAGGCGGCCGAGTTGGCATCGTTGGCGAACGTCACCGGCAGTTTGATTGCGTCGCTCAGTCGATCGCGGAGCGGATAGTTTTGCCAGCCTGGCAGGTTCGGCGGATCGAGCAGCATGCCGGTCGGAATGTCCATCGTGCCGGGCGAGCCGAGTCCGCAGGCGACGATGTCGCTGGGTACTAGGCCGGCCTGCGCGATCGCTTCGCCGACGGCAATCGCCATCCGGCGAACGGCGACGTCGGGCCCGGCCACGGCGTCGGTCGGAATGCTAACCCACGAGAGCGGTCGGCCGAGATCGTCGACGACGCCGATCTTGACGTTCGTTCCCCCCAGGTCGACGCCGACGAACAGCGGCGACTGCGCGGCAGAGCGCGGAACAAACGTGCGAACGTAACCCATAACGGAACGACCCAACCGACGCGGCGTCTGCGGACGAGACAAGATGCGTAAGTATAAGCCCACCGCGAAGAAGCGGCAATCGGCCTCCGACGGCCCGGAGGCCTCTAAGATCGCTCCGGCCAGCAGAAAAACCGCACCCGATTGCCGTCGGGATCGTCGACGACGAGCTCGCGATAACCTTCGGCCTGCTCCGTCGCGGCGGGGACGACGAGGCCCGTCGCAGCGAGTTGCTCTGTCACCCCGTTCAGGTCGGAAACCTCGAAGGCCAAGCTCCAGCGTCGCGCGGCGGACTCGGCATCGTCGCGTCCCAGGATCATCAAGCGACCGTCGCCGCGGCGCAGATCGGCGGCCACCAACAGTGCGTAGCGCTCGCCGGTCATGCGGACCGCCACTTTCAAGCCCACGACGTCGCGATACCAATCGACGAGCCGCGGCCAATCGCGGGTCCGAAGTTCGGTGGCATAGAGTCGTGCGCTGCTCATGGCTCCATTGTCGTCATGCGCGAGCAGTGCCGGCAAGAGTAGCGAAACGATTAAGCTAAAGGCGATCCGATCTTGGGGCGATCGCCGGGCCGCCAGTATGATGCCGCCGCAAAATTGTCGCTGCGGTCCGTCGGGCCGAGCCGTTCCTACGACCACCATGCTGGGCCGATGCAGAACATTCTGATCGTCAAACTCAGTTCGCTCGGCGACGTGATCCACACGCTTCCGGCGGCGCAGGCGCTGCGGCGAAAGTTTCCGCAGGCGCGGCTCGTCTGGGCCGTCGAAGCGGCGCATGCCGGCATGCTCCGTGGGACGAGCGTCGTCGACGAGTTGATCGAATGGAAACGGGGCACCTGGCGCGAGTTCGGGTCGTTCATCCGCCGGCTCCGAGCACAATCTTGGGATCTGGCGATCGACTTCCAAGGTTTGCAGCGGAGCGGGTTCGTGACGCGGCTCTCCGGAGCTCGCCGCCGACTCGGCTTCGCCCCGGGTCGCGAGTTTTCGCATCTGTATTACAACGAGCACGTGCCCGCGCCGACCGAGACGCTACACGCCGTTGAACGTTCGCTGCGATTGATCGAACCGCTCGGCGCGACGTTCGAAGGACTGCCGCTGCGGCGCGGTTATTTGAATCAGCAGCGCGATCGAGAACGCGATGCGAATAGCTGCGGGTCTGCACCCGCAGCTGACACCATGTTTCCACTCCCGATCGGCGCGAACGATCGCACGGCCGTCGACGCGTGGCTCGCCAAGAATCAAATCGTCGCCGGACACGATTCGCTCGTCGTACTGAATCCGCACTGTCGTAAGGACGCGAACATCTGGCCGGCCGAACGCTATGCCGGGCTGGCAACGAAGCTGATTGCGGAAGGGCGCAAGGTCGTGCTGACCGGCGGACCGATCGCCCGCGAGTTGTGCGATGCCATTGCGACGCAAGCCGACGAGGCCGCGACGTCGGGCAATCGCGTGCTCCGGTCCGACGGGCAACTCTCGTTACTCGGTTCGGCCGAGTTGATTCGCCGGGCCGATCTGTTCGTCACCGGCGACACCGGGCCGATGCACATTGCGTCGGCCGTCGGCACGCCGATCGTCGCGCTCTTCGGCCCCGCCGATCCACTGAAGACCGGGCCGTACGCGGCCGACGCCGTCGTGCTGACGAAGCGATTGCCGTGTGGACCGTGCTTCGCGCACAAGTGCCCGTTGGGGCATGCCGTGCCGCCGTGTATGACCGACATCACGGTCGACGAAGTTCATCGAGCCGTCGTTGCGCGACTCGCCGTATCGACCGCCGCTCGGAGACTCACGGCATGAACGACTCGACTCGCTTTACGCGTCGCGATGCCGGTGCGGTTCGCTCGACTCCGCGTCCCGAGCCGGTCGTTGCCGCGCCGCCGATCGCGACCGGCGCACCGCCGCGTCGTTCCTGGCTGCTCGGCGTCGCCGTATTGGTGCTGGTCGGCGTCGTGTGGGATTTGTCGTTGCGGGTCCCGTGCGGACCGTCGGCCGGCACGCTCGACGTCAAGATTCTCGCCTCGTCCGTCGCGCCGACCGAAGCGGCGAAGTTTCGCCTCGGCACCTACAACATTCACGGCGGCAAGGGTCTCGACGGCGAGCGCAATCTCGACCGGATCGCCGACGTCGTTCGCGGGCTCGACTTCATCGGCCTCAACGAAGTACACGGCCCGGCCTTGTGGGAACGTGAAGATCAAGCGACGCAACTCGGCCGAAGTCTGCGCCTGACGCCGCTCTACGCCCCGACGGAAGAGCGGTGGCGGCACCTGCGCTTCGGCAACGGCTTGCTGACGCGGCTCGACGTCGAACATTGGCAGGTCGTGCCGTTGGAGCGACGTTACGGCAAGAGCTTTCGCAATCTCGTGCATGTTCGCGTGCAAGCGCCGAACGGCGTGCCGGTGAACGTCGTCCTCACGCACATCGATCGGAGCGACGATCGCGAACGGCGCGAACAACTGCGAACCGCCGCGAATTACTTCTTGTCGCTGGCCGAGCCTGCCGTGCTGATGGGCGATCTGAACAGCGACGCTTCGGAGCGCGAAGTGCAGCGGTTGCTCGACGAGCCGCGCGTCGTTGATGTGATGAGCCAGAAGTACGGCTTTCAAACACCGCGACATATCGACTGGGTCTTCGTCCGCGGTCTCGAAGTGGTCGACGCCGGTTTGATCGATCCGGGTCCGTCGGATCACGGACACATTTGGGCCGAGGTGAAGGTGCCGCCGCAGGTCGAAGCCGCGACGCCGCCCGTGTTCGACGTTAAGTAACGACGTCGCGACGGTTACTTCTGCGGGATGAAGTTCAGCGTGTAATACGCCTGGGCATGCAGCAGCGGCAGGCCCGCCTGGGAGCGAACGCCGTCGCTGTGGAGTTCGTGCACGTGCCCCGGCACGAGGCCGTCGATGGTTAACTTCACGCTGCGGCCGTCTTTTGCGACTTCGGCCGACTTGATCGTCGGCTTCGTGTGATCGACTTCCGGGCTGCCGTACGACGACTGATAGATGTAAGTGTAACTTTGCAATTTATAGGCGGCGATGTCGCCGGCCGTCTTCGCATCGACCGGTTCGGTGAAAGTTAGCTCGAAGCCGTCGGGCAGCGCCTTCATCGTGTGAATCTCGAACGGCGTTTTGCCGGTCCACTTCATGCGCTCGATCGCAAACGGATCGCGACCGCGCGAGCCCCAGCCGCGATTCGTGCCGGCGACGAACATCGAACCCTCGCCGTCGAGCTTCATGCTCAGCGTCCCCGAGGCGAAGCCTTGGCGGAACGGGAAGCAGGCCCCTTGATAGAAGCCGTTCACTTTTTCGAGAGCGACGCGCATGACGGTGCTGTGCGATTGATCGCCGACGAAGAGCTGACCCGCGAACGGACCGAACTTGCCGGCCGATTCATCGCAGACGATGCCCGAGGCCGACTGACCCATCTTCGGGTACGGGAACCAGCAGGCCGGCGGAACGAGCTCTGGAATCTTCGCGAGTTCGGTTGCCCAGCGACTGCCGCTCTTCGGCTCCGTCGGCTTCGGACCCATCTCCGGAGCTTCGCTATACCAAGCGAAGCCGCCGGGGTGACCGACGAACTTGCCGGGGATCAAGTGCTTGAGCACGCACGCGCCGTTCCAAGGGCCTTGGTTGTCGGTGTAGAAGACGTCGCCTGCCGCGTTCATGCCGATGCCGCCGGGGGAACGAACGCCGCTGGTCGTCGGAATCACTTTCCCTTCGGGCGTGATCCGCAAACACCAGCCGCGATATTTCACTTTGCTGTCGAACGAACCGGTGAGGCAGAGCACGACCCAGATGTTGCCGTCTTTGTCGAAGTCGCTGCCGAACGCATACTCGTGATAGTCGCCGTTGATCTCCCAGCCGTCGCTCACGGTCTCGAAGAGATCGGCGCGGCCGTCGCCGTCTTCGTCGGTGATCTTCGTCAGCTCGGGACGTTGCACGACGTAGAACGAACCGTCCTTGTAGGTCATACCGAGCACTTCATGTAGACCGGTCGCAAACTGCTTGAGCTTCACCTTGCTCAGATCGTCGGACCAGGCGTTCTCGATCAGGTAAATGTCGCCGCGGCGCGTGGCGTAGGCCAGCTTGTGATCGGGCAGCAGCGTGACGACCCCTGCCTCGAGCACCAAGTCGTTGGGGATCGGCAGCTTGGCGAGGGGATAGT
>CAMCTH010000039.1 GCA_945877965.1 Planctomicrobium piriforme
AACTATCAGCCGGGCGTCTACAACGGCGTCGTCATCGCACGGATCAACACCGACATCGCCTTGGCCGACTTCGAAGCCGGCATTCGCAACGTCGTCGCCGAAACGGAAAACGCCTACTGGAGCTTGTACCAAGCGTATCGCACGCTCGACGCCAACGTCGCCGGTCGCGACAGCGCGTTGACCACTTGGCGAAAAGTGTACACCGAAGCCAAATTCGGCAAGGCCGCCGCGGCCGCCGAAGCCCAGGCTCGCGAACAGTACTTCCTCTTCCGCAGCCGCGTCGAAGAAGCCCTGAGCAACTTGTACCAAGGCGAAAACCGCCTTCGCTACATGATGGGCCTCGCCGCAACCGACGGTCGCCTGATCCGTCCGGCCGACGAACCGACGACCGTCAAAATGACGTTCGATTGGAACGAAGTGCACACCGAAGCGCTCTCGCGTGCGATCGAACTCCGTCGTCAACGCTGGACCGTTAAGCGTCGCGAAATGGAGTTGGCCGCCTCGAAGAACTACCTGCTGCCGCGACTCGATGCGGTCGGTCTCTATCGCTTCCGCGGCATGGGCGACGATTTGATCTCGGCCAACGGTAAGGCGAGCCCGCTCGACAACGCGTACCAGAACATGCTCACCGGCAACTACCAAGAATGGCAAGCCGGTTTCAACCTGGCCATGCCGCTCGGCTTCCGCCAAGCCTTGGCCGGCGTCCGCAACGCCCAACTGCAACTCGCTCGCGAACGGGCCGTGCTGCAAGAACAAGAGCTCGAACTGTCGCATCAGTTGGCCAATGCAGTCCGCGATCTCGATCGCGACTACATGCTTAGCCAAACCCGCTTCAATCGTCGGGCGGCCGCCAAGCGACGCGTCGAAGCGGTGCAACAGACCTTCGAGGTCGGTACCGTCACCGTCGATCAGTTGCTCGAAGCTCAACGCCTCTTGGCGGAAGCCGAGAGCGAATACTTCACCTCGCTCTCGTCGTACAACCGGGCCATCATGCAGATGCACTTCCGCAAGGGCTCGCTGCTGGAATACAACGGCGTCGTCCTGGCCGAAGGCCCCTGGGCCAGCAAGGCCTACTTCGATGCGACCGAATCGGCTCGCAAGCGAGACGCCGGTCTGTTCCTGAACTACGGCTACACTCGTCCGCAGGTCTTCAGCGAAGGCCCGATCGAGCAAATCCAAAACGGCGGCACCTACGGCGTCGAAGGCGAAGTGTACGAGTCGGTCCCGTCGTTCGAAGGTGACGCCCCGGCGGTTCCCAACTCGACGCTGACTCCCGAGTCGACGCCGACGCCGGCCCCGCCGCTCCCGGCCATCGAAGGGAACCCGACGCGGTTCGATCAAGCGAGCCGCGGCGAGTCGGCGGCCGACGCCGCTTTCGTCACGACCCGCTCCGAGATACAACAACCGGTGCGTCAGGTCGCCTACGAATCCTCGCCGTCGGAAAGCCTAACTCCGCATGAAGGTCGGCAAGGTCGTACGACTTCTCGAGTTAATCACGCACCTGCAAACGGGGCGAGGAGCCAACGCTAACGCCCTGGCGACGGAACTCAACGTCGCCCCGCGGACCGTCTTTCGCGATCTGCAAACGCTTCGCGAAGCCGGAGTTCCGCTCGTCTACGACGCGGCCGAGCAGCGCTATCGGATCCCGTCGAACTTCTACCTGCCGCCGACGAACTTCACGCCCGACGAAGCGCTCGCCCTGCTCATGCTCTGCCACGAGCTCGGCGATCGGGCAGGCCTGCCGTTTCAAACATCCGCTCGGCAGGCGGCCTTGAAACTAGAAAGCAACTTGCCGCCGCGGCTCCGGACTTACGTCCAAGAGCTGGCCGATTCGGTCCGCATTCGGCTGCATCAATCGAGCGTGACCGAAGGGCACGAGTCGACCTATCGCCAGATGCTCGATGCCGTCGCGTCGCACAAGACGGTGCGGCTGCGCTATCGCAGTCTGACGGAATGGAGCGAGATCGCGACAAAGCTTTCGCCGTATCAATTGCTGTTTAGTCGCCGCAGTTGGTACGTCGTCGGCCGCTCGTCGCTGCATCGCGAAGTTCGCACGTTCAGCTTGCTGCGGATCGTCGAACTGGAACCGCTCGACGAAACGTTCCGCGTGCCGGCCCGCTTCAGCATGGAGCGATACCTACGCAATGCGTGGCATCTCATTCCCGAGCCGGGACCCGATCGGCAGGTCGTCGTGCGGTTTGAAAAGATGGTGGCTCAGAACGTGGCCGAGGTGTTGTGGCACAAGACGCAGCGGCTCGAGTGGCTCCCCGACGGCGCACTGCTATTCCATGTGACCGTCTCGGGACTCATGGAGATCGCCTGGTGGATCTTGGGCTACGGCGATCAGGCCGAGGCGATCGAGCCGCCGGAACTCCGCGATCTGCTCCGTGAACGGATCGCCAAGATGCATCAGCGTTATCCGACTGCCGCACCGCCGAACTCTTAGTCCGCGTAACTGAGGACTTCTACGATGCTCTCCGTTCGTCAGCTGACAGCAAGCGATATCCCTTTCGGCATGGAATTGAAGACCGAAGCCGGCTGGAATCAACTCGCGTCGGATTGGGAACGTGCCTGGGCTCTCGACCCGAACGGCTGCTTCGTCGGCCTTTGCGACGGCACGCCGGCCGCGACGTTGACGACCTGCATGTTCGGCCGCACGGCGTGGATTGCGATGGTCCTCACCCGCTCGACCTTCCGCGGCCGCGGCCTCGCGACGGCGTTGCTCAAGCACTCCATCGCCTATTTACACGAGCGGGGCGTCGAGAGCATTCGTCTCGATGCGACGGCCCTCGGTCGACCGGTTTATGAAAAGCTGGGGTTCCAAGTCGATAGCGAGATCACGCGGTTCTACGGTCGACCAACGCTCGCGCCGTCGCCCGACGACGCCGAGCTACGCCTCGTGCCGCTCGCAGCATCGCATCTCGCGGCGTGCGCCGAACTCGACGCCGTCGCGACCGGGAACGACCGCACGTCTCTGTTGCAACGTCTGCATCAAGACTGGCCGACGGCCGGCATCGCAGCCTTGCGCGGCGGCGAGTTGCGCGGCTTCTGCCTGGCGCGACGCGGCAGTCGCGCGGCGCAAATCGGACCGTGCATCGTCGCCGCGCCGCACGACGGCGCGGCCGTGCTTGCCGCCGGGATGCAGCGACTCGGCGAAGGTCCGCTCTATCTCGACGTGCCGCATTGTAATCCCGCCGGTCGACGGTTCGCCGTAGAGGTCGGTCTGGCCGCCGAGCGCGACTTCTTTCGGATGACGCTTGGCCGACCCGTCGCCGAGCAAAGCGAGCGCATTTGGGCTAATTATGGGCCCGAAAAAGGGTGAGGTCGGCCATTGCTCTCGCCCGCCGCGCGGTCGGGGCATAGAATCGTACGCGAGTCGCACTTTCGCACGCCGGACGACGTCTTCATGCCTGCCGAGTCGGGTTTTCGTTGGTATCCCGCCGTTCTCGTCGGGCTTTGCGCCGTCGGGCTCGCGGCCGTAGCTTTCGTCGGTGGGCCGAACGCGACGATCATCGACGATGCGGCCGGCGCGCAGGTTCGTTACGCCGAGATTCCATTCGACGGCAAAGCAGCCTTCGCGCACCTCAAGGCCTTGTGCGAAATCGGCCCGCGACCGAGCGGTTCCGCCGGGATGCAGAAGCAACAGCAACTGCTGACCGAACACTTCACGGCCCTTGGCGCGACCGTCACGCGGCAGACTTTTCGCGTGCGGCATCCGCTCGACGGCACGCCGGTTGAGATGGCGAACCTGATCATCGTCTGGAACCCGGAGGCGACGGAACGCCTGCTGCTCTGCGCACATTACGACACGCGTCCCTTTCCGGATCGCGATGCCGTCCGGCCGCGGGGACGGTTCGTCGGTGCGAACGACGGCGGCAGCGGCGTTGCCGTGTTGATGGAACTCGGCCGACACATGGCGGCACTCAAGGGTAAACGAGGCGTCGACTTCGTGTTGTTCGACGGCGAAGAACTCGTTTACACCGAGCAGCATGAATACTTTCTCGGCTCGCGATACTTCGCGCAAGCCTATCGCGCCGAGCCGCCGCCGTACCGCTATCGAGCCGGCGTACTGCTCGACATGGTCGGCGATGCGCAGTTGCTGATTCGCAAAGAGCCGAACAGCTTGAAATACGCCCGATTCGTGGTCGACGACGTCTGGGGGGCGGCGGCTCGGATCGGCGTCCGAGAGTTCGACTTTCGGATCGGTGCGGAGGTGCGCGACGACCATCTGCCTCTCAACGAAATCGCTCGCATTCCTACGATCGACGTCATCGACTTCGACTATCCCTACTGGCATACCGAAGCCGACCTGCCGGAATACTGCTCACCGACGGCGCTCGAGAAAGTCGGCAAGGTTATGTTTGAGTGGCTGCGGTCGATCGTCAATCGCTAACCTTTCTCGCAGGCAAAACTACGCATGGCCCCTTCGCCTTGGAGTCTGCCGCTGGCCGTCATGCTGATCGTGCTCGGCTCGGTCTTTGCCTGGAGCGAACGACGGACCGCCTTGAGCTTGCCGAACATTTCGGATCGCCTGCGGCCGTTCTTGGCACGACGGACTCGGCGGCGACTGCGGGTGGCGACGTTGATCATCATGATCGGCGTGCTGATGGCGTGCGGTCATTGGACCGATCCGCTCGTGAATCCCATCCGTTTTCTGATCATCGGCGTCGTCACGACGATCTTTTCCGTGACGCTGCTGCTGTACGGGATTTCGGACTATCGCGCCTCACGAGTACGCATAGCCGAGGCGAATCGTCGACGGGCGGCCGAGCAAATCGCGCCAATTACGGACGATTTGGGGTCCGATTGACCGTCGACGTCGCGCTGGCGTACAGTTGATAGAGGTGCTGCGGGCGGCGAGCCTCTTGCCGTCGCCCCGGCCGATCTTCGGATACTGCGAGTCATGATGGATCCGTTTCGACTCTGCGTCGCCATGTTGCCGTTGGCGGTTTACCTGCTGATGCTGGCGGCGATCAACTTTGCGCGGCGGCCGGTCGTCGTCACCGGCGCTCGCGATATGGCGGGGCTCGGCCTAGCGGTCATCGGCCTGCTGATCGTCGGGCCGATCGAGCTGCTGTTACCGGTGCTGCCGAGCGAAGCGTCGGGCTATTACTGGCTGTTGCTGCTCTTGATTTACGGGCTGATTCTGACGCTCGGCGTGCTGCTCAGTGCGCCGCGATTGGTCGTCTACAACGTCTCGCTCGATCAACTCCGTACGGTCCTGTCGGAAGTCGTCACGGAGTTGGACTCGGAAGCGCGTTGGGCGGGAAGCAGCGTCGCCTTGCCGCGGCTGCACGTCGAGTTGCATCTCGACGACAACCCGACGACGCGGAACGTCTCGCTCGTTGCCACGTCGGCACCGCAAAGCTACTCGGGCTGGCGTGAACTCGAAAAGGCGCTCCGTGCGAGGCTTCGCGCGACGGTCGAAAGCTCGCCGAACGCCTGCGGCTTGGTCGTCCTGTTCGCGTCGCTGGCGATGGCCGTCCGGATGGGTTGGATTTTCTACCACCATCCGCGCGAGATCACTCAGGGCTTCGCCGAGATGCTGCGGTTCTAGTCGGCTTCGTAGCGGCCGAGCGTTTCGCGGCTTGCTTTCGTGCCCGCTCGGCCGACTCTTCCGTCTCGGTGAGGCGACGGAAGCGAATCCGATAGGCGCGATATCCTTCGTACAGCCGATCGGCGTACAACGTGCGAATCTCGGCCAGCAGCGCGGCGGCCGACTCGAAGCCGTCGAGGACCGCATCGTCGTCGGTCAGTGCATCGAGTTGCACTTCGTCGATCTGACCGATTCGAATGTAGCCGACGCCGGGCACGTAGCTGAGCTGGCCGGCCCGCATCCGACAGCCGCGCCACAACCGCACCGTCTGCGTCTTGCGACCGTCGCGAATGGCGTCGAGAAACTTCTTCTTAAAGAGGAGCATCGCGACAACCTACGATGACGGCGATCGGCCGTCAAATTTCAGTCGTTGCACACAGCCAAGCAAGCGACTGCGTGGGGTAAACACCCTCTTGTGCTTATCCCATCCCGAGATCGTTGAGGAACGAATCGAGATCTTCGTCGCCCGACTTTTTCGGGGCCGGTGCGGCGGCGGGCTTCGATTCCGCTTTCGGTTCGGCCTCGTCCGACTGCGGTTCTGCGACGGCATCCGTGGGCTCGGCGATCGCGGCCGACGGATCAACCTGTTCGTCATCGGCAATCGGCTCGTCACCGGCCAGCGGTTCCCACTCGGCGAACGAAGCCTCGGCCGACTCGGAGGTGAACATCGCGGTCTCGGCGTCGCGGTCGGCGGCGGGGGTCTCGGCGATCGCATCGAACAGATCGGCCGAAACGTCGGCGGGGGCTTCCGCAGTCGGTTCCGCGTCGAAGTTAAAGTTCAATTCGCCCGTCGGCTCGGGCTGAGCGGCGTTCGGTTCGCTCCAAGTCTCGTACGGCGGCGTTTCCGGCGAAGCGAACGACGTTGCATCGTAGTCCGGGTTCACGGGCGAATCGACGACCATCGGCGGCTCGATCGGCGACGTCGCCGTTTCGACCGGGGGCTGCGGTTCGGCAGGTCGTTGCCCGACGCGATTGAACATCCGGCCGGCCGGCATGTCGGGTTCCATTTGCGGTACGGCAATCTGCGGACGACGAACGGCGACCCGCACCGGCGCACGATGCGAGGAGGTCAATCGCACATCAACGTCGACCATGTAGGGCCGCTTCGCACCGAGTCCGACCGGCGTCACAGGAGCAGCCGCTTCGGAAACGATCTCGGCCGGTGCTTCGGCGGCGATGCCGAACGTGTCGTCTTGATATCGCTCGGGAATTCCTTCCGACGCCGAACCGAGGGCGGGCTCGTCGGCGAAGGAGAACAAGTCTTCGGCCGCCGGGGAGGCGACGGTTTCGTCGACCGGCAGTTGCTCGGCGGCCGCTTCCGCGACCGGAATCTCGGCAACCGGAGTCTCAGCAACCGGCTCGCTCGATAGATCGGCGAAGGCGTTCCAATCGGGCTCGCTCGTCGGCGCGGATTCTTCCGCCACGGGAGGCGACATTTCGACCGGCATTTCAAGCACCAGCTCCGCGGGAGTCGCTGCGACGTTCGCTTCCGGAGCCTCCGACTTCGTCGGTTCGGCGACGTCGGCCGCAAAGTCGCCGAACAGATCGTCGACCGGCTCATCGGCCCGATCTTCGGTCGGTGCCGTCGATGGCGGAGCGACGGCTTCGGCGAACGGCGCTTCGGCCGGAACCGCATCTGCCACGAAATCGTCGAACGAAAACTCAGCCGCGTCGGTCTTCGCTTCGACCGCAGGCTCGGCCGCAGCCGACAGATCCCATTCCGGCAACTCAGCGGCAGGCGGCTCGACGCTCGGCGAATCGTCGAAGAGCGGCGCGACCTCGACACTCGACTCAGTCTCGGCGATGGCCGGTGGCTCAGTCTCGGCGACGGCCGGCACCTCGGGTTCGGGAATCGCCGCGATCGGATCGACGACCGGCTCGGACGGAACATCGGCAAAGAAATCATCGAGCGGAATGCCCGGCTCCGTCGGTTGCCACGGTGCGGGCGCCTCCGGCTGAGCCGCCTCGAACGTCGGCGCGATTGTCGGCTCGCCTGCGACGAGGTCGTCAAAGAAACTGGTCTCGTCCGCGTTGCCGACCGGCGCTTCCGCGTCGGGCGTGAACGGGATCGGGGCCAAGTCGTCGATGACCGGAGTCTTCGGCGCGGCGGGAACCGTTTCCGTCATCGCGGTTTCTTGGAACGCATCGAACAGCAAATCCTCAGCCGCAGCCGACTCGGCAGGAGCAACCGGCGTCTCCGCGGCGGCGGCCGGCGGTTCGTCGCCAAAGAGCGGGATCGGAGCGTCGTCGAGTTGGCGCGGCGCAAACTTGGGGACGGCGATCGGGGCCGAGGCGGCGACGGCGGCCGCTTCCAAGCCCGCAGTGGCGCTCGGGGCGGCCGCTTTCTTGGCGGCGGGCTTCTTCTTGCCGCCGAGGCCGAAGAGTTTTTTCAGTTGATCAATGAACGACGGCTTCGAGCCGGCGGCCGCTGTGGGACGTGCGGACTTGGCGGCCGGCGATGCAACAGGGCTGATGGCGGCGGGGGCAAAAGCAGGCGCCGTCGGCGCGGTGTCCAACGCCGGGGCTTCAAACGTAGGGGCAGACGGCGCGGCGACGCCAGGAGCGTCGAACGCGAAAGGCGAGGGGGCTTCCGGCTCTGCGGCCGCGAAGTCGCCGAAGGCCGGCGCGATCGCTTCCGCGTCGGGATTCAATTCTCCGACCGGCGATGATTCAATCGACGGCGATTTCGGTTCGGACATGCCCAGGAAATCGAACGCATCGTCGTCCGTCGTCGGCTTCGCGGGCGTCTCAATGAATTGAAACGTCGCGGTCTCGGCAGCCGCTTCGGGAGTCTCCGCTGCTGCTTCGGCGGCGGCAGGCTCCCACGAAGTCTCCGACTCGAACGCGAACGGTTCCGGTTCAGTCGGCGCGAAATCAACCGGCGCGGGTTCTAACGGCACAGATTCCAACGGCGGCGGAGCGACGGCTTCCGCAACGACGGGAAGTTCCGGCATCGCCGCGGGCTCAGACGCAATCTCACCGAGGTCGGCGAAGAAGTCGTCCAGATCGGGAGTGGCAGCCTCGGGCTCTTTGACGCTCGGCGTTTCCGCGGGAACTTCCGCAATCGGTTCCGGCGCGAAATCGACGACTGGTTCTTCTTCCACGACCGGCGGCGGTGCGAAGGCGGCCGGCTCGACGACCTGCGGAGTCTCGTCGACGACGGGACTCCAGTCGGTCAACGACGGCGCGGCTTTTTCTTCGGCAACCGGTTCGGCATCGAGATCAAATTGCCAATCGAGCTCTTCCGTCGATTCGGTCTTCGTGACGGTCGGTTCCGCGGCGACTTCGGGAGCAGCCGCGATTTCCGCCTCAACTTCGAACTTAACTTCTTCCGTCTCAGCGACCGGCGGGGCAGCGGCGAAGGGCTCGTCGAACGAGAGTTCTTCAAGCTCCGCGACGGGCTCCGTCGCGGCAACTTCTTCTGCAGGAGCTTCGGCCGAGGCAGCCGGGGCATGATCAAAATCAGGCAGGAAGTCTACCGCAATTTCTTGTTCCGCGACCGGCTCTGGTTCAACCACAGGCGGCTGCGGCGCGACGGCCGGAGCATCCGGAGCCCCGAGATCCGCGAGGAAATCGAACTCGTCGGCGCCGGCGCTCGCTTCCGTCGGTTGCGGCGGCTCGACCTTCGCAGGTTCTTCCTTAACGGGCGCGGCTTCAACGAACGGCTTCGGCGCGGCGGGCTTCGCTTTGCTCGCCACATCGATCTTCGTCGACAAGTCGAATTTCGGCGGCGCGGCGAGCGACGTCGGCTCGTCCGTTTTCAAGTCGCTCAAGAAATCAAAGTCCTCGTCATCGACCTTCGGCGCGCTCGGCGGCGCGAAACCCGGCAGGTCGAGAGTCGGCGTGGCGGCCGCATCGTCGATCGCATCGAACATCGGCAGCGATGCTTCCGGTTCGGCCGGGGCATCGTCGAACACAAGTCCGCCCGCGGGAAACACGGCGGTCTCGCTCAACGGCGCGGGAGGAGCGATCGGCGCCGCCGGAGTGGATGAAGATTTCTTTGGTGCAACCGGCGCTTCGGGCGCAGTCGGTTTGCTCTTCGCTTTTTCTTCCGACTTCTTTTCGGCGGGCTTGGCTTTGGCGGACGGCTTCTCTGCTTTCGCCGGCGCGGCGTCGGTGAACATGTCGTCGGCGAGGAAATCGAAATCATCGATGTCGATCGCCTGCGTCTCGGCGAGATCTTTCCCTTCGTCGACCGTCGGCTTCTTCTTGCTAGGCTTGCTCTTGGCTTGCGGCAGTTCGTACTCGGCGCGGAAGCTCAGCGGGCCGACCTTTAAGATCTGGCCCGGCTTCACAATCGTCTCAGAGACTTGCACATCGTCAACCAGCGTGCCGTTCGAGGAACTATTGTCGCGCACCACGAGCATGCCGTCGACTTCCGAGAGCTTGCAATGAATGCGACTGACCGTCGGATGCGCGATGATGAGGTCGGCCTTGTTGCCGCGACCGATCGTCATCGGTAGGCGCAGCTTCACTTCGCCCATATTCGCCTTGCCGCCGACGACCACTAACTTGGCTTCCATGTTCACCGGTTGCGACCGCTGGGGTCGCCCTCTGTCAAACAGATGTGAGGATCAGGCAATCGACGATAGACGGGCAGTTTCGGTCGGCCGGACGCTTTGTTGCCGCGGTTCAGTTCCGCGCAGCCGGGGGTGCCGGCAAACAAAATGGATTGGCCCGATACCCTAGGTCGAGCAAAGACCCCGGAACGGGCAAAAACGACGGCCTCAAAAATTCACTATAACTGGGCCCCAAGCGGTCGCAACCTTTCGTCCTCAGAGGTCTTAGCGCCGTCCTAGCAAGTGAGCCCCTTGCAACGCCGGATCGTCCCCCTATAATCGGGCCTTTCGTCCTAATCGGAACCAGAACCGCCCCGGCGGCTCGGTTGGGTGAGGATGAGGAATCGTCGCTCGCAGGGTTAACCTCCGAGGGGCGGAATGCCGATAACTTCGGCGGCTGAATTTGCTTGCGGGTGTAGCTCAGTTGGTAGAGCACCACGTTGCCAACGTGGTTGTCGTCGGTTCGAGTCCGATCACCCGCTCTGTCTGAAATAGGTTTCGTCCGCCGAGTGGCAGGCTCGCGGACGGACTCCGCTGGATGGAGCCCCGCGAAAATTGGGTGGCTCTGCGATGGATCGAGCCCGCGGTCGGACGCCGTAGGTCGCAACATACGCGACCTTTTTTTGTTTCTGCACTCTCGATTCTGCTGTTGTAAATCTCATGGCGAAGCAAGAAGACGCGGTAGCGACCGCCGACGAAACCACCGCAGAAGCCCCGACCAAGCTCGAACTGCAGGTCGACATCGACCGCAAGAGCGCCTGCGAACGACACATCACGGTCACCGTGCCGCGGTCCGACATCGAACGCTACTTCGAAAACGCACTGAAGGACCTGATGCCGAAGGCCGCCGTGCCGGGATTCCGCATGGGCCGCGCCCCGCGCAAGATTGTCGAGTCGCGTTTTCGCAAGGACGTCGAAGAGCAGGTCAAGGGCTCGCTGTTGATGGACAGCCTGGCCCAAGTGTCGGAATCGAACGAGTTGTCGCCGATTAGCGAGCCCGACTTCGACCCGACCGCCGTGAAGCTCCCCGAAGAAGGACCGATGAAGTTCGAGTTCGACATCGAAGTCCGCCCGGAATTCGATCTGCCCGAATGGAAGGGCCTGTCGATCGAGCGGCCGATCCGCGAGTTCACCTCGGCCGACGTCGATGCCCAACTCAAGCAGCTGCTCTCGGCTCAAGGCCAACTGTCGCCGCACGACGGTCCCGCCTCGCCCGGCGATTACCTCAGCCTCAAGGTCACCGTTCGCAACGGCGACGAAGTGCTGACCGAAACGACGCACGAGGGGGTTTGCCTCCGTAAAACGCTGTCGTTCCATGACGGTCGGATCGAAGGCTTCGACAAGCTGCTCACCGGCGCGAAGGCCGGCGACAAGAAGACGGCCGAAGTTGAAATCAGCCTCGAAGCCGCCGTCGAAGCGCTCCGCGGAAAGAAAGTCCAAGTCGAGCTTGAAGTGCTCGACGTCAAGAAGGTCGAGCTACCGCAACTCGACGCCGAGTTCTTGAAGACGCTAGGCGACTTCGAGACCGAAGCCGACCTGCGCGACACGGTCGCCAAGAGCCTGGAACGCCGCCTGAAGTACCATCAGCAACAACGAGCCCGGACGCAAATCCTCGGCTCGCTGACCGTCGCCGCCGATTGGGACCTGCCGCCGGAACTGCTCAAGAAGCAAGCCGGTCGCGAGTTCGAACGGGCCGTGCTCGAGTTGCGTCGCAGCGGCTTCAACGACAACGAAATTCGCGCTCACGCCAACGAACTCATGCAGAACAGCCAGAAGACGACGGCTCGTTCGCTGAAAGAACACTTCGTGCTAGAAAAGCTGGCCGAAGCCGAAAAGATCGACGCCGAGCCGTCGGATTACGATGACGAAATCAAGCTCGTCGCCGAACAAAGCGGCGAAAGCGTCCGTCGCGTGCGGGCACAAATCGACAAGCGCGGCATGATGGACACGCTGCGGAACCAGATCATCGAGCGGAAGACGATCGACCTGATCTTGTCCAATGCGAAGTTCAAGGACGTGCCTTACGAACTCGAACTGCCGACGACCGAAGCAATCGACGGCGCCCTGGCTGGCGGCGATGCCGAGAGCGACATTCCGGAAGCCGAACACGGCAACGATCCGGTCGCCAAGCACGGTGCGAACAACGGTCCCGGCGCGGCCGCCCCTAAGTAACGTAGACGACGAAGCTGCCCGTGAGCTAGTCGCGGCGGCGGCGGTCCCTTGACCGACGCCGTACGATGGAATTGAGCGTTTGTTACGGATGAACGAGGCGAGGAAAAAGGACTCCTCATGCGCAACATGTCGCACGTGTCGCCGGTCAACCCGCAGGCCGATTATCGCGATTACCAGCGCCAACGTCAGATGACGCTCGGCGATCTATTGCTGGAAAATCGGATCATTTTCTTGCAAGGCGAGATCCACGACGGCAACGCCAACGAGATTGTGATGAAGCTGCTGTACTTGCAGAGCGAAAATCGCCGCAAGGACATCCACTTCTACATCAACTCGCCCGGCGGCAGCGTCTCGGCCACCTTGGCCATGTACGACACCATGCAGATCCTGACCTGCCCGGTCGCGACCTACTGCGTCGGCCTCGCGGCCAGCGGCGGTTCGGTGCTGCTCGCCGGCGGGACGAAGGGGAAGCGCTACGTGCTCCCCAACGCCAAGGTGATGATCCATCAGCCGTGGGGCCAGGTCGGCGGACAAGTGTCCGACATCGAAATCCAGGCCGAAGAGATCATCAAGACCCGCGAGTCGCTGAACAAGATCCTGGCGCACCACACCGGCAAGCCGGTGGAAAAAATCTCCAAGGACGTCAATCGCGATTACTACCTGACCGCAGCGGAATCGGTGGCGTACGGCATCGTCGACGAGATCCTGACCCGGCCGCCGGTGAACGTGGAAGAAGACAAGGACTAGCCCTGACTGGGCTGAGCCCGTCGTCGGACGGCGATATTTCGCCGAGTAGTTTCCGACGCGGCCGATGGTTTCGATTTGCGAACGGAGTGTTTCACGGAGCCTGTAGAACGATGCCTCTGATTCCGTACGTCATCGAGAAGAGCGGCCGCGAAGAGCGGGCGATGGACATTTACAGCCGCCTGCTCAAGGACCGCATTGTGTTCTTGGGAACGCAGGTGAACGACGAGGTCGCCAACGCGATCGTCGCTCAGATGCTGTTCTTGCAGTCGGACGATCCGAAGGCCGACATCCACCTCTACATCAACTCGCCGGGCGGCAGCGTGACCGCCGGCTTGGCAATCTACGACACGATGCAGTTCGTCACCTGCGACGTGGCGACTTATTGCATCGGCCAGTGCGCTTCGATGGGAGCCGTGCTGTTGACCGCCGGCGCCGCCGGCAAGCGTCACGCATTGCCGAACTCGCGGATCATGATCCATCAGCCGCTCGCCGGCATGGAAGGGACCGCCGAAGAGATCATGATTCACGTCAAAGAGTTCCGCAAAATCAAAGAAAAGCTCAACACGATCCTGCTCAAGCACACCGGTCAAACACTGGAAAAGATCAACGAAGACACGGACCGCGACAACTTCATGTCGGCCGAAGAAGCGATGAGCTACCGGCTGATCGACAAGGTCATCGACCGGATGGAAAAGCCGCCGGTAACCGACACGACGGCCTAAGCAAGTTCGTTTACTAAACGCGCCGCCGATCTTCGGCGGCGGCAGTTTCGCCATCAATGCCGGCAAGTTGAGGTTCGCCTCCTTGCCGGCATTTTGCGTTGCCGTTGACGCGGAGTGGCGAAAACGCGAACATTCCGCCCCTCAGAGACCGCGGACGGATTCGCGGTCGCAATAGCTCGCACTTCGCAGGCCGAAATGGACTTCCGGCGTCCGGCCACGTTCTGTCTCCTCACGCTCGCGCTCAGCGCGGGTTGTCGGCAGAATAATGCGCACCGTGAACTGCTCGAGCGCGAGTTGCGATTCCAAGAAGACCGCATCTACGAACTCGAAGCGGAACTCGAAACCGCGCATCGCGAACTGAACAAGTACTGCAACACGCCGTTCGGTTCCGGCACGTTGCGCGAACCGGATAACTCGACGTTCGATGTGAAGCCGATCAAGCCGTCGTCGCCGACGATCGAGACGCCGTCGCTCGACCGATTCGCACCGCCGCCGGTTCAGCCTCACGCGCCTCCCGCCGTAGAACTGCCGCCGCCTGTGTCATCGAGTCATTCGAACGCCGCGCCGCCGTTCGCCGGCCCACCGGTCATTCTGCCGCCTAGCGTCGACATTCCCGAAGGGTTTCCGAGCCGCGGCGTAACGCCGGGTGCCTCGGCCGGAGCGCCGCCGGAGGTAATCCTTCCGGACGTGAATACGTCGTCGACCGTCGAACGCCCGATCCCGCAACTCAAGCCGATGTCGTCGCCGAAGTTCGTGTCGCCGAGCATGAAGCCGCGTCTCGACGAAGAATCGGCTCCGCGCAGCACGACGAGTCTGCCGGTCTCGCGCTCCGTCGCCGACGACGTCGTCAAGTCGCTCGTGCTGAGCCGCCGCACGGGCGGGCTCAATCTCGACGATCGACCCGGCGACGACGGCGTGCTCGTCGTCATTGAGCCGCGAAACTCGCGCGGCGAGACGGTGCCGATCGTCGGCGATCTGTCGCTCGTTCTCATCGATCCGGCCATCGCAGGTGAAGGGGGCCGCTACGCGCGC
>CAMCTH010000040.1 GCA_945877965.1 Planctomicrobium piriforme
CACAATCAGTAGCGCCGGCAAAACTCCAGCGAGATACGCATAACGCCATTCCGAGCCGACCGCCATGCCGGCCAGCGCGGCGAGCCACGTTCCCAGAATGCTGGATGCGTGAAAGATGCCGGACGCTTGGGCTCGCGCTTTCGGCGGAAACACTTCCGACACGAGCGCTGCCGCGACGGCCCATTCGCCGCCGACGCCGACCGCCACGAAGAAACGCAGCACGGCCGCCTGCCACAACGAATCGGCGAAGAACGTGAGGCCGGAGAAGACGGAGTAGCAGATGATCGTCAGCATCATGACGGGCCGCCGCCCCCAACGATCGGCCAACGAGCCGAACGCAATTCCCCCGAGCGTTCCGCCCGCCAGAAAAATTCCCAGGAAGACATCGCCGTAGTATTTCACCTCGGGCGCGTTGCGTGCGACACCGAGCAACTCGGAGAGGAGATCGTCGCGGGTGATGTTGAAGATCTGACCTTCGTAGACGTCGAACACCCAACCGGCCGAGGCGATGATCAACACCAGCCACTGATAGCGCGTGACGCCGTCGTACCAGCGGCCAGCGCGTTCCGAATTCGACCGGGGGGAGATGCGGCTCATGTCAGAAAGTCACTGCCTTGCTGGGAGTGCGCCGTTCGTCGCGGCTGGATCTCGCGCAGGCGACTGCCCCAGCGCCGTAGCCGATAAGCCCGAAACGTAGATCGCGATCATCGTGCGACATGCCGGTTCGAAGTTGAGGCGGAGGGGGCAAACAGATCGACAGGTGGGCGGCGAGAGAGTTATAGTTATTTCGTTTTCGAAATAAGTCAAGAGTCCGTAGCCCAATTTTGTAAAAGTCGCGTGCCGACGGTCGCCGTTTCGGCGGCGAAACTACCTGCGATTTACGCCGCTGTGCTCGTTTTCGGCTTTGCTGTCGGCGTCCTGAGCGGACGTTTCGGCATCGGCGGAGGGGTCGTGTTCGCGCCCGGCTTGGTACTGCTATTCGGTCTCAGCCCGCCCAAGGCACAAGGCGCCGGGCGGCGGTCCTTGCTTTACAGCTAGTCGCAGAACGTCGAGTTCCGTATCTATCGATTTCCGCCTCCGCACTGGATTTGGCTTAATGCTCCTTTATCTCGGCGCAACCAGTCTGACGCCGACCTCGGGTCGAGCATCCCACGCCGCATTGCCTGCAGGAGCAACTCTCGTCGGAGCCATGGTCTTGCGAGCATTTTACAAGCGACCCACTACCATGTCGACGCGGCCGGACTACGGCGCTCGTTGCGAGTAGCACATCTTAAATTGTTGATCGAATCAGGACCTGCTGGAATCGAACGATTTGCGGTGATTTATGCAGGCTAATAAGTGTCGGAGCATAAGAAACGAAGTCCACCCACGTTCAACTAGGTTAGCAGGCACGATCTTGCTATGAGATAGGGCGACGGTTCCATCTTCGGCAAGCCGGTAATGCCGAGCACTTTTAATCTCGATCACTTCGCGAATTAGATGATTGTTCGGTAATAACGGCAAAGATTCGGGTGGCATGCCTTGCGGCCGCTAAGCAGGCGTACGACCTGATCCTTCGATTGATTTGACGGCATCTTGGCATAGGATAGTGCCGCGGCGGCCGGAGCGCGGGCCGTCGTTCGATGTTCGTCCTTTTCTTTGCCGTAAGGAATTGTCGTGATTCAGTCAGCCTCGGTTCGGTCGGCGGTTCGGTCAGAGGTTCGCGGAGTTGCGCCGCTCGGCATGATCGCCGTCGCGTTGATTTCTGCTCATTGCGGATGCAAGGCGAAGGCCGAGACGCCGCCCCCTGCCCCGCCGCCGTCGGTGGTCGTCAGCACACCGATCGAACGGAGCGTGACGGACTACGTCGACTTTACCGGTCGGACGGAAGCCCCCTTCTCGGTCGATATTCGTCCCGGCGTGACCGGCTACTTGGTAAAGATGCCGTTTACGGAAGGGACTGAGGTGAAGACGGGAGATCTGTTGTTCGAGATCGATCCGCGTCCTTATCAGGCCGATCTCGATCGGGCTCAGGGCGACGTCGTGCTGAACGAAGCCAAGCTCAAGCTGGCGAAAGCCGACAACGCGCGCGCGAAGAATATCGCCATGGTCAATGCCGGCGCGATCAGTCGTCAGGACCTCGACAAGTACGAGGCGGCAGAAGAGGAAGCCGTCGCCGCGGTCGAAGCGTCGAAAGCCAACCTCGAAAGCTACAAGATCAATTTAGAATTCACACGAGTCACGTCGCCGATCGACGGGCGCGTCGGTCGCTATTACCTGACGATCGGCAACTTGGTGAATGCCGATACGACGCTACTGACGACGGTCGTCTCGCAAGATCCGATCTACGTTTATTACGACGTCGACGAGTTGACGCTGCTCCGGCTAATGCGGCGTTTGATGGCGTCGAATGCCGATCCGCTCCCCCTCAAGAGATTTGCGGTCTACATGGGCCTCGCCGATGAAGAGGGCTTTCCGCACGTCGGCTACATCAACTTTGCCAACAACGTGGTGAATGCGTCGACCGGCACGATCACCGTCCGCGGCGTGTTCGAGAACCCGGCCACACCGTCGACTCGCCGACTGCTGAAGCCCGGCATGTTCGTACGCGTTCGCTTCCCCAACGGCGAACCCCACCCGGCCCTGTTGGTCAGCGAGAAGGCGCTCGGCACCGACCAGGGGCGAAAGTATCTGCTCGTGGTCAACGACAAGAACATTGTCGAGTATCGGCCCGTGACGACCGGCCCGTTGCAGGACGACGGCCTGCGTGTGATCGAAACGGGATTGAAAGTCGGCGAGCGGATGATCGTGAGTGGTCTGCAATTTGCGCGACCGAAGGCGGAAGTACGCGTCGAACTCCAACCGATGCCCACAATCGCGAGCACGTCGACGACGCCGGCACCGACGCCCAGCACGCCGACGCCGACCGTTTCGCAACCGCCCGCCGCTCCGCGACCGTCGACCACGCCGTCACCGATGCCGAGCCCGACCGGCCCGACCAATCCCTAGTCGTCGACGGACCGCGACTGAAACTTTACGTGGGCAAGGATCGACCTGAATCGTGATCTCCGGCTTCTTTATCGATCGACCGATTTTCGCTTCGGTGATTTCGATCGTCCTGACGTTGGCCGGCGCGATTGCGATGTTCACCCTGCCGATTGCGCAGTACCCGCCCATTGCGCCGCCGACGGTCGTCGTTAGCTGCAACTTTCCCGGCGCCAGCGCGATGGTCGTCGCTGACACGATCGCCGCGCCGATCGAACAGCAGGTGAACGGCGTCGAAGGCATGCTCTACATGTCGTCGCAAAGCGGCAACGACGGTTCGTACAGCCTCACCGTCACGTTCGACTTGGGGACGGATCTGAACACGGCCCTGGTGATGGTGCAGAATCGCGTCGCCTTGGCCATGCCGCAACTCCCCGACTCGGTGCAGCGGCAAGGGTTGACGATCAAAAAGAAATCGCCCGACATTTTGCTCGTCGTCAATTTCTTTTCGCCCGACGGTCGCTACGACGATCTCTATCTGAGCAACTTCGCCACGATCAACGTCAAAGACGAACTCTTGCGACTGGAGGGCATCGGTGATCTGAACTACTTCGGCCAACGCGACTACAGCATTCGCGCCTGGCTCGATCCGCAGAAGTTGGCGTCGCGCAGCATGACCGCCACCGACGTGTCGACGGCGATCCAAAACCAAAGCGCCGCCACGTCTCCGGGGCAAATCGGACAGCAACCGTCCGATGCCGCGGCCGAGTTTCAGTTGCCGATCGATACGCTCGGTCGACTCTCGACGCCCGAAGAGTTCGGCGAGATCGTCGTTAAGGCCGACGCCGGCGGGCCGAACGGCACGTCGGTCCAGTTCGTTCACTTGCGTGACGTGGCCCGCGTCGAGCTCGGGGCCCAAAACTACAATCTCTTCTGCCGCATCGACGGCAAACCCTCCGTCGGATTGGCCGTCTACCAGTTGCCCGGCACCAACGCCCTCGATGTGGCGGAAGCGGTGCGGGCGAAGATGAAGGAGCTAGCTCCGCGGTTTCCCGATGGCATCGAGTACGGCATCTATCTCGACACGACGCTCTACATCAGCGAATCGGTGAAGGACGTCGTCAAAACCTTATTCGAAGCGATTGCGCTGGTCGCGATCGTCGTGCTGATCTTCTTGCAAAGCTGGCGGGCGACGCTGATTCCCCTCATCGCCGTGCCGGTCGCGATCGTCGGCACGTTCAGCGTGATGGCTGTAATCGGTTTCAGCTTCAACAACATCTCGCTGTTTGGGCTCGTCCTGGCGATCGGCATCGTCGTCGATGATGCGATCGTCGTGGTCGAGAACGTCGAGCGGTGGCTGGAACTCGGACACTCGCCGCGCGAAGCAGCCCATCGCGCGATGGAAGAAGTGACCGGGCCGGTCATCGCCGTCGCCCTGGTGTTGTGCGCGGTATTCCTCCCCTGCGCCTTCATCTCGGGCATCACCGGTCAGTTCTTTCGGCAGTTCGCCGTGACGATTGCCGTGTCGACCGTGCTGTCGGCGCTGAACTCGCTGACGCTCAGTCCCGCGCTGGCGGCACTCTTGTTGCGACCGCACAGCGACAAACGCGATTGGGCTTCGCGGTTTCTCAACTTCACGCTCGGTTGGTTTTTCAGCTTGTTCAATGCCACGTTTCGCGTCGCGACTGACACTTATGCTTGGATCGTCGGCTGGTTGCTTCGCCTCTCGGTGATCGTGCTGGCGATCTATGCAGGCTTGCTGTTTTTCACCGGCCATTTATTGGACCGTTATCCGATCGGGTTCATTCCGCAGCAAGACCAGGGGCGAATCTTCGTCGACGTCCAACTCCCCGACTCCGCCTCGGTGCAGCGCTCGCGCGACGCGATGGCGCAAATCGAGCAGATCGCGCTCAACCTGCCCGGCGTCGCCCACACGATGGTAGTCGCCGGGCAATCGGTGTTGATGCAGTCGAACAGTTCCAACTACGGCACGATGTTCGTCATTCTCGATCCGTGGAGCGATCGCAACTCGCCGGGGTTGACCGCCAACGGTCTGATCGAACGCTTGAAGCAGGAGTACGCCGCGAAAGTTAAAGAAGCACAGATCGGCGTCTACAGTATGCCGCCCGTTCCCGGCATCGGCCTGGCCAGCGGCTTTAAGTTTCTCGTCGAAGATCGCGGCTCCGCAGGCTTCGACGAACTGCAACGCGTTGCCGAGGCGGTCGCGGCCGAGGGTGCGAAAGTGCCGAACATGGTCGTCATGCCGCCGGTGTTTCGATCCAACACGCCGCAGATCTATCTCGATATCGACCGCGCGAAGGCGCAATCGTTGGGCGTCTCGATCGACGACGTCAATCAAACGCTCCAGATCTATCTCGGCTCCTATTACGTCAACAACTTCAACGAGTTCGGTCGCTATTGGCAGGTGAACATTCAGGCCGACGGAGACTTCCGCGATCAGGTGTCGAAACTCAATCAGCTGTTCGTGCGGAGCAAGCAAGGGAACATGGTCCCACTCGGCACGTTGGTGCAAGCTCGCGACATCGGCGGGCCGGCGATGATCACTCGCTACAATTTGTACAACGCCGCGGCCGTGTTGGGAGGCGGTCGACCGCCGCTCAGTTCCGGTCAGTCGATCGACATCATGGAGGACGTCGCCGCGAAAGTTTTGCCGCCGTCGATGCAGATCGAATGGACCGAACTGACGCTGATGCAAATCAAAGCAGGGAACACGGCCCTCTATGTGTTCGGCGCGGCGGTGGTGATGGTGTTTCTCGTTCTGGCCGCGCAGTACGAAAGCTGGGCGTTGCCCCTCGCCGTCATTCTCGTCGTGCCGATGTGCTTGCTCTCGTCGTTGTTCGGCATCTTTTTGCGGCGGCTGCCGATGGACATCTTCGTCCAGATCGGCTTCGTCGTGCTCGTCGGGCTGGCCTGCAAGAATGCGATCCTCATCATCGAGTTTGCGAAACAGATGCGGGCCGAAGGCAAACCGCGCCGCGAAGCGACGATCGAAGCGTCGCGCTTGCGGCTCCGCCCAATCTTGATGACCTCGGCGGCGTTCATCCTCGGCGTGCTGCCGATGGTCGTCGCACACGGAGCCGGCGCCGAGATGCGTTGGTCACTGGGGACGGCCGTCTTCAGCGGCATGATCGGCGTAACATTGTTTGGCATTTTTCTTACGCCCGTCTTCTTCAACGCGATCGAATGGTTCGGCGAGTTCTCGATCTTCCGTTACGTCTGGGTCCAGCGCGTCGGCTCGGCGCTGGCAGGCGGATCGGCCGGCCTCGTCATCGGTTGGCTGGCGCATAAGGCCGGCGTGCCGTCGTTGCGTTGGTCGCTCGTCGGCGGCTTCTTGCTCGGAATCGTCGCCGCAGCCCTCGTGCAAAGCGGACTCTACGTGCCGCGCCGTCGTCCGACTTCGGAAGCCGACGGTTCTGCGGAGCCGTCGCCTGAAGTTCCCCCGTCCTCTTCCGGAGACGCCTCGTCGTGATTTCGCATTTCTTTATCGATCGCCCGATCTTTGCGGCGGTGCTGTCGATCATTCTGACGTTGGCCGGCGGCGTGGCGGTGTTTTCGCTGCCGGTCGCCCAGTATCCGGACGTGACGCCGCCGACCGTGCTGGTGACCGCGTCGTATCCGGGTGCAAATGCCGAGACGGTGCGCGACACGGTCGCCGCACCGATCGAGCAGCAGGTGAGCGGCGTCGAGAACATGCTCTACATGTCGTCGCAATGCACGAACGACGGCACCTATCAGCTGCTCGTCACGTTCAAGTTGGGCATGGACTCCGACATGGCCCAGGTGCTGGTGCAGAACCGCGTGTCGCTGGCGCAGCCGGTCATTCCAGTGCTCGTCCAACGACAGGGGATCAGCGTCAAGAAGATTTCCCCCAGCACCATGATGATCGTCAATCTGACCTCGCCCGACGATCGCTACGACGCGCTCTTCCTGAGCAACTACGCCACGATCCAAATCAAAGACGAACTCGGACGGCTCGAAGGCGTGGCTGCGGTTTCGTATCTCGGCCAGCGCGATTACAGCATGCGAGCCTGGCTCGATCCCGACAAACTCGCGTCGCTCAGTCTCTCGGCCGACGACATCGTCAACGCCATCAACGATCAGAACGTCCAGGTCGCCGCGGGACAGATCGGACAAGAACCGGTCGCCCAGGGGCAGCAGTTCCAGCTGACGATCAACACGCTGGGCCGGCTCATGGACGTCGAGCAGTTCGGCGCAATCGTCGTTAAGTCGGCCGACTTGACGCAAAATCAGCAATCCTCGCGCATTGTACGGCTGCGCGACGTGGCCCGCCTCGAACTCGGAGCCCAACAGTACGATCAGTCGTGCACGCTCGACGGTAAGCCCTCGGTGGCGCTGTCGATCTTTCAACTCCCCGGATCAAATGCCCTGCAAACGGCGAAAGGCGTTTATGCCAAGATGGCAGAGCTGGAAAAACGATTTCCCGAGGGGCTTGAGTACCACATCGTCTACGACACGACGCCGTTCATCGAAGAATCGATTCTCGAAGTCTTCAAGACGTTGCGCGATGCGATCATTCTCGTGGCGATCGTCGTCTTGGTGTTTCTGCAAAGCTGGCGCGCGGCGCTCATTCCACTCGTCGCCGTGCCGGTCGCGATCGTCGGCACGTTTGCCGCGATGGCCGGACTCGGCTACTCGCTGAACAACCTGTCGCTGTTTGGATTGGTGCTCGCCATCGGCATCGTGGTCGACGATGCGATCGTCGTCGTCGAGAACGTCGAGCGGTGGCTCGCGGCGGGCTTGAACCCGCGCGATGCGGCGCGAAAAGCCATGGACGAAGTTACCGGGCCGGTCATCGCCGTGGCATTAGTCCTCTGCTCGGTGTTCGTTCCCTGCGCTTTCATCTCGGGCATCACCGGACAATTCTTCCGCCAGTTCGCGGTGACCATCGCCGTCTCGACCGCGCTCTCGGCCCTCAATTCGCTGACGCTCAGCCCGGCGCTCGCCGCCATCTTGCTCCGTCCGCACGGCGCGAAACGCGATCCCCTGACAAAGCTGTTCGACTTCACACTCGGTTGGTTTTTCAAGGGCTTCAACAAGACGTTTGATTTCACCACGACCGTCTACACGCGGGTGGTCGGCGGACTGTTGCGCGTCAGCATCGTCGTGCTGGCGGTTTACGGCGGGTTGCTTGTGCTAACGTATTACGAATTCGCCCACACTCCGACCGGCTTCGTGCCGCAGCAAGACAAAGGCTTCTTGCTCGTGAACGTACAACTCCCCGACTCCTCGTCGGTGCAACGAACGCGGGAGATCGTGGCCCAGATCGAAACGATCGCTTTGAAAACGGAGGGAGTCGGACACACGGTCGGCATCTCCGGACAATCGTTGCTGCTCAGCACGAACGCACCGAACCTCGGCTCGCTGTATGTGATGTTGAAGGACTTCGAAGATCGGCCGCACATTTCGGCCGACGATGTGGCCAGCGCCTTGAATCGCGAGTGTGCGGCGACGATTCGCGATGCGGTCGTCAGCGTCTTCGGCGCGCCGCCGATCGAAGGACTCGGCACGACCGGCGGCTTCAAGATCATTCTCGAAGATCGCGGCAACGTGGGCTTAGCCGAGTTGCAGCAAGTGAGCGATCAAGTCGTCAACCGCGCCAATGCCGACCCGAAACTCCAAGGGGTGTTCAACGGCCTGCGGTCCAACACACCGTGGATCTATCTCGATATCGATCGCGAAAAGTGCATGGCGCTGGGAGTGCCGCTGTCGCAGGTCTTCTCCACGCTGCAAATCTATCTTGGCTCCTACTACGTCAACAACTTCAACGAGTTCGGGCGGTCGTGGCAGGTGAACGTCATGGCCGACGCGGAGTCGCGCGGACGCGTCAACAAGCTGTTGGAACTCAAGGTCCCCAATCTTGCCAAAGAGATGGTTCCCCTCGGCACGATCATCAAGATTCGCGACGTCAGCGGTCCGCTGATGTTGATGCGCTACAACATGTACTCGGCGACCGCCGTCACCGGGAACTTGCGCCCGGGAACGAGCTCCGGCGAGGCGATCACGCTCGTCGAGCAGATTGCTCAGCAGGAGTTGCCGCGAACCATGTCGTACGACTGGACCGAGCTGACGCTCATGCAATTGGCGGCGGGCAACACGGCGATGTATGTCTTTGCGTTGGCTGTGGTGTTCGTCTTCTTGGTACTCGCGGCCCAATACGAAAGCTGGTCGCTGCCGTTGGCGGTCATTCTCGTCGTGCCGATGTGTCTGCTCTCGTCGGTCATCGGCGTGAACATCGCGCACCTCGACGTCAACATCTTCACGCAGATTGGGCTGATCGTGCTGGTCGGCCTGGCGAGCAAGAACGCGATTCTGATCGTCGAGTTCGCCAAGCAGGAACATGACCAAGGAAAGCCGCGCCGCGAGGCGACGATGGAAGCGTGCCGCCTGCGTTTGCGGCCGATCTTGATGACCTCGTTCGCGTTCATTCTCGGCGTCGTGCCGTTGGTGTTGGCCAGCGGCGCCGGGGCGGAAATGCGCGGGACGCTGGGGACCGCCGTCTTCAGCGGTATGCTCGGGGTCACCGTCTTCGGCATCTTCCTGACGCCGGTCTTCTACTTCGTGATCACTTGGTTCAACGACCGCAAGCGGCCGGCGATCGTCGCATCGGCTGCGCCCGAGTCGCCGCCCGTCGCGCCCCATCCCCCGCAGCATTAGCGCCGCGGGCAACCGGCGGGAATACAGAGGTAGACGCCGGGCGGACACCAAGGCAACGGAAGCCACGGCTTAGCGCAGTAGTCGTTGCAGCAACCGGCCGGCGCGGGACAAACTTGCGGCAACGGCTTCGGACAGTAGTCGTTCACGCAACCGAGCGGCGCGGGGCACGGGCATGGCGCCGACTTCGGGCAATAATCATCGCGGCAACCGCAAATGGGTCCCGCCGGCGCGCTCCCGGCGGCACCGGCCATGCAGCGCCACGGCCACCACGATGCAGGCTCTCCCGCCGTCGCCGCCGAAGGAATCAAAAAGGGGACGCCCGGCATCGTGATCAGCGCCGTGATCATGACTCGCCCGACGAGAGCCTGAGCGCGGATCATGGCTTCAACTCCGGCCCGGGTATGACTCGCGGGACGATCGGCAGCGGCTCAATCTTCAACGGTTCCGGCACGACCGCCGGCATCTGCGTTTCTACGAAGTGCTCAGCGGGAGGAGCATCCAGCCGCAGGTCCCAACCGCCGCCGAGCGCGCGATAGATTTGAATCAGCCCGAGCGCGATGTTGCTTTGCGATTGGGCATACAAATTTTGCTGCTGCACGAGATTCTGTTGCAGCGTCGCGACGCGGTTGTAATCGGTCAGGCCCCCTTTGTATTGCACGGCGGCGACCTGCACGGCTTTGTCCGCCGAGGCGACGCTCTGCGCCAAATACTTGGCCTGCTGCTGCGATCGCAAGAACTGAATGATTCCGTTTTCCGCCTCTTGGTTCGCTTGCAACACGGTCTGCTGATAAGCGGCGACCGCTTCTTGGAACGTCGCTTCTTGGAGCCGGACGTTGTTCAGAATACGGCCGTAGTTCAACAGGTTCCATTGGAACGACGGCCCGACGTTGCCTTGAAACGACTTCGGCCCCAGGAGATCGGAGAAGTTGGCCGCTCCCCAGCCGACGTTTCCCGTGATCGAGAGTGCCGGGTAGAAGTCGGCCTCGGCGACGCCGATGTACGCCGCCTGTGCGGCCGCGAGTCGCTCCTGACGCCGCACGTCGGGCCGACGTCGCAAGAGATCGGCCGGCACACCGACCGCCACGTCCACCGGCGCGCTCGGAATCGGCCCTCGGCCGAGGATCGTCTCTAAGTCTTCGACCGGAATGCCCATCAACACACACAAGGCGTTGTTCACCGTGCGACGTTGAATTTCTAGCTGCGGTATCTGCGATTCGGTCTGCGACAAGATGCTCTGCGCCTGCTCGACGTCGAGTTCCGTCGCATCGCCTCCCTCGAATCGCGCTTTGGCAATGCCGAGCGTCTCGCGTTGCAAGGCGATGTTCGTCGTGACGTAGACTAGTTGCTGCTCGATGGCGCGCAACTGCACATAGTTCGAAGCGACGTCGCCGAGCAATGTCACCAACACGCCGTCGTAGCCTTCGACGGAAGCGTTCAAACTCGCGTCGGCGGCTTCGATGGCCCGACGAAAGCGGCCCCAGAAGTCGATTTCCCATGCAGCGGCGAAACCGACGTCGAATTGCGAATAGAACGGCTCCGGAATAAACGATCGATTCGCTTGCGCGGTGCTCAGGCCGTTGCGGAAATAGTCTCCTTCGGCCCCTTGCGACTGCGGAAACAGATTGCCGCGCGCGATGCCGAGTTGAGCCCGCGCTTGGAGCACGCGAAAGCCGGCTTGCCGTAACGTGAGATTCTGTTGCGAGGCGCGGAACACCAAGTCGTTGAGTTGAGCATCGTTGAAAACGGTCCACCAACCGCTCAGATCGGTCGTCTCGCTGCTGACGCGCTCGTCGTCGGCATCGATCCACTTCTCTGCGACCGGCGCCGGCGGGCGCCGATAGTCCGGCCCGACCTTCAAACCGTTGCCAAAATATTCGAGGGGACTCGTGCAGCCCGCGAAGAACAACGGCATGGCGCAGAGGGCGACGACGAGCGCGCCGCGGCTACGGCGATTCGTCGTCGGGAGTCGATGTTCCGATCTGCGTGACGCATCCATCGCGAATTGAAACGGCATCCCGAGTAAAAAGGACGACGGCACCGCCGGCATCGACGATCCGCCGCGTCCTTACATCCGTTCTTATCGGCCAGGTCTTCGGACGTGATGTAATCGAAATAATCATTACACCTTCGCCGACGCGGGTACTGCCGGCTCGCAATCCGATGGGGCTTACGCCGACCGCCTCCCTCCTGCCCAACGCCTCTGATGGTTGGCGACTCGTCGGACGGACTCTCGGTGATGAACGGCCGTGCAACGAAAAATGCCGGCCGAGTTCGAATGGGCCCTTGCGGAAGAAGAATGGCAATCGGCACACGCAAATTTGTGCAAGCCGATTTCTTCTATTTGCCAAAGCTTTTCCAGGTGCGACGCGAAGCCCGTGGTCAAGTTGAGCGGAGCGTGTCATATTACCGCTCACTGGGAAGCGGTCGAAAGCGATTGCTCGCGATACGCCGCTGCCCGCTCGGGCCGAGTGGTTAAGGTGCCTAATGGATTGGACGCTTATCGCCGAATGCCTGCCGATGCAGGAACTCTCCATCTATCGCCCCGTCACGCCCGCGGGGGAATCGATCGCGCAGCTTTCGTTTCTCGTGTTCGCCATTACCGGCGGCATCTTTCTGGTCGTCAGCGGCGTGTTGGCGTACTGCATCGTTCGCTTTCGCCGTCGCGGTCCGAACGAGAACGAACCGCCCCAGGTGTACGGCAGCGTGCCGATCGAGCTCGCTTGGACCGCTGCCCCGCTGCTGATCGTTTTCTTCTTGGTCCTGGTGACGACGCGGACGCTGTGGGAAGTCGAAGTCGATCCGCCGCAGCCGACGGTCGGCGACAAGACGTTGTTCGTCACGGTCGTCGGGCGGCAATGGTGGTGGGAATATCGCTACGATTATTACGACGGCAAGCCGCTCGGCTTCACAACGGCCAACGAGCTGCACATTCCGGCCGGCGACGACGACGCCCCGCGCCGGACCTTTCTCACGCTCGTATCGGCCGACGTTTGCCACAGCTTTTGGGTCCCGCGACTCGGCGGCAAGACCGACTTGATCCCCGGGCGAATCAATTCGACTTGGATCGAGACCAAGTCGCCGGGGCTCTATCTCGGTCAATGCGCTGAGTTTTGCGGCACGCAGCATGCGGGGATGCTGCTCCGGGTCGATGTCGAGGAACCGGCCGTGTTCGCCGCTTGGCTCGAGCGTGAACAAGCGAAAGTCGTCGTCGGCACGACCGAGGAATCGGCCGCGGTCGAGCGCGGTCGCGTCGCCTTTCAATCCCTCTCGTGCGTCAATTGTCATGCCGTGCGCGGCACGCCGGCCGTGGGGACGTTCGGCCCCGACCTGACGCACTTGATGGCACGCAAAACATTAGCCTCCGGCCTGATACCGAACGATCGCGAACGTCTGCGGTCGTGGCTCGTCAATCCGCAAGCTATTAAGCCCGGCTGCCTGATGCCGTCGTTCCAGTTGAACGACGACCAACTCGACGGCATCGTCGCGTATCTCGAAACGCTCCGCTAACCGTCCCTAAGAACGCAAGCACGCGTATGGCTCTCGTCGAACCGCACACGAAATCGTCGTCGCCGCCTGCCGATTGGGCGGCCGTGCTGCACGATTGGACGACGACGGTCGACCACAAGAAGGTCGGCATTCTCTATGTGCTGCTCAGCCTCGTGTTTCTTGTCATCGCCGGCATCGAAGCGCTGCTTATTCGTTGGCAACTCTTCTTTCCGCGCAACGATTTTTTGCAGCCCGATACGTTCAATCAGTTCTTCACGATGCACGGCACCACGATGGTCTTCTTCGTGGGAATGCCGATCCTGATCGGCATCGGCAACTACCTGGTGCCGCTGATGATCGGGGCCCGCGACATGGCGTTTCCGCGGATGAATGCACTCGGCGTCTGGCTGACGTTGTTCGGCGGCTTGCTGACGTACGCTAGTTTTATGACCGGCGGCGCCCCGGCCATCGGCTGGTTCGCCTACGCGCCGCTGACGGAGAAGACGTTCGCCCGCACCTCGGCCACCGACCTCTGGGCGCTGGGGCTGCTAGTCAGCGGCGTCGGCACGCTCACGGCCGGCATCAATTTCATCGCCACGATCCTGGCGATGCGGGCTCCCGGTATGACGCTGCGGAAGATCCCCTTCTTCGTCTGGACGATGCTCTGGACGTCGGTGCAGATCATCATCGCCATCCCGCCGCTCACCGCGGCGCTGGTCATGGTGCTGCTCGATCGCAATGCCGACGCGCACTTCTTCGACGTGCAGAACGGCGGCTCGGCGTTGTTGTGGCAACACCTGTTTTGGTTCTTCGGACACCCGGAGGTGTACATCCTGATCTTGCCGGCCTTCGGCATGATCTCGGAGGTGATTCCGGTCTTCTCGCGCAAGGTCTTGTTCGGCTACGAGTTCATGGCCGCCGCGACGGCTGCCATCGCGTTCATCAGCATGGGTGTGTGGGCCCATCACATGTTCGTCGTCGGCATGAGCCGGACGCTCGATCTCTACTTCGCCGCGGCCAGCTTGCTCGTGTCGGTGCCGACGGGGATCAAGTTTTTCAACTGGCTGGCGACGATGTACGGCGGACGGATTTGGTTCGCCTCGCCGATGCTCTTCGCTTGCGGCTTCCTCTCAATGTTCCTCATCGGCGGGCTCACCGGCATCATGCTCGCCGCCGCGCCGTTCAACTTCCAACTCTCCGACAGCTACTTCGTCGTCGGCCACTTTCATTGGGTCCTCATCGGCGGCACGCTGTTCGGCATCTTCGCCGGCATTCATTACTGGTATCGGAAAGTCACGGGCCGCATGCTCTCTGAGCGGTTGGCGCGATGGCAATTCTGGTTGCTGCTGATCGGTTTCATCCTGACGTTCGGCCCGATGCACATCGCGGGGATGCTCGGCATGCCGCGGCGGATTTATACCTACGAAGCCGACCGCGGTTGGGCGATTTGGAATCAACTCACCACGATCGGCGCGTTCCTCCAAGCCCCCAGCTATCTGCTGTTCGTCATCAACATCACTTGGTCGTTCTTCCACGGTCGCCGCGCCGGCGACGATCCGTGGGACGCTTGGACGCTTGAGTGGACGACGACTTCGCCGCCGCCGTCGTACAACTTCGAAACCATCCCCGTCGTCGCCAGCCGTCGCCCGCTCTGGGATCTTAAGCATCCCGACGATCCTGAT
>CAMCTH010000041.1 GCA_945877965.1 Planctomicrobium piriforme
GGCGCGGCATAGAGCGTCATGTCGGTCTCGTCGCCGTGCTTGATCTGCCCGACGACCCAGTCCGATTCCGCCGCGACGATCACCGCCGGGAAATCGAGTTCCGCAAACTTCGGCG
The DNA here is from genome assembly GCA_945877965.1 of Planctomicrobium piriforme. Taxonomy (GTDB): domain Bacteria; phylum Planctomycetota; class Planctomycetia; order Pirellulales; family PNKZ01; genus CAMCTH01. The sequence continues at coordinate 116 of CAMCTH010000041.1, forward strand.
AGCTGGGCGATTCGCTGCCGAACACGATCGGATCGTGCGCGGGATCGGTCCCGAGCCGATGATGATGCGCTTGCGTGAACTTGAAGCCTTCGGTCGGCGGGGCGTCGGCGGCGATCTTTCGGCGACGGCCGTAGACGTACGACCGGCCGTCGGGCAACCAATAGGGGAGGGCATACTCCGCTTCGATTCGATCGATCGCGTCGGGCAAGTTCTTGCCGGTCGGCAGATCGAACACGCGGATCGTCGTCTCTTCCGAGCCCGACGCGGCGTAACCGTACAGCACCTGCGAACCGCCGGGCGAGACCCGAAAGAACGCGAGCGAAAAGTGTTCTTCGGCGTGCCGCTTGGGGAACGTTTCGGGATCGATCAGCAGTCGCTCCGCGCCGGTTTTCGCATCACGGAAGTAAATCTTGCCGATGTTCTCGTGCGCCCGTTGCTTGAAGTAGAACAGGTCGCCGTTGGGTTGCCGTTCGACGCCGGAGATCGAGTACGGCGCGCCGGCGTCGAGCTCATCGATGCGGGCCAACAACGCTTCGCGCCCCGGCAACGCCTGCAACGTCCGCTCGGCGAACTCCGCCTGGCCTTTCACCCACGCCTGCACTTCGGCGTTCTTGAAATCCTCCATGTAGCGATACGGATCGGCGATTTTTGTGCCGAAGTAGTCGTCGACGACGATCCGTTCGGGAGCCCGCGGCGGTTGGTCGGCCATGACGTTTCCTGAAAAGAGAAGCGCAAGGATCGCGAGTGCGCGAAGGGGTGCGGCGCAAAAAGTTTGGGGGCCGAAGGTCACTGCGTTCATACCGGGCCTCGGTCGTGCGAGAAGTTCATGATCGAGGCGTCGGGGGCGCAGTCGGACTTCGAAGTTACGGCTCGCGAAATTACGGCTTGAGGGCCGGGGCGAGGGCCTGGAGTTCGGCAGTCAGCGATTGATACTTCGCCTCGGCCTCCGGAATCGGCAGGCCCGCCGCGACGCCCGGTCGTTTGTGACCCGCGGCCCCGACGTACGCGTCGCGGAGCACGTTCACGCGACGTTGAAACAGATCGAGGGCCGTCGGCGGCAAGCCGTGCAGCGCGAGCAGGGCTTGCGGCGATTCGGCGGCGGCCGACTTCTCATCGCCGAACCAGGTGATCAGTTGCTGTGCCATGAACCAATGGCCCGCATCGTTCGGATGAACCGTGTCGGGCTGAAAGACGAACTTCGGATCCGTTTTACGTCGCGCGGCGACTTCGCGCGACATGGCGGTGTGCAAATCGACGACCGACCAACCCTGATCGCGCTGGGACGTCAGCCATTCGGTGTACTTGTCGAGCACGCCGTTGTACGAGAACTCGCCCGGCGGCTTCTTGCGGTCGTCGTAAAACGGCGGCGTGATGATGATCAACTTCGCCCCGACCGACTCGACCTTCTCTTTCAAGCGACGATAGCCTTGTTGATAACTCGCGAAACGCTGTTCGTCGAACGGTTGATAGATTCCGCAGTTGATGCCGTAACAAGCGAAGACCAGATCCGGCTTCGTGACGGCGAGAATCCGATCGAGCCGCTCGTGCAGATCGGGGCGAGGAAATTTGCCGCCGGCGTGGCCGTCTTCGCTTAAGCCCGAGACCGTCTCGCTCGCCAGTCCGCCGTCGATCACGATCGGCGGCGGATTGAGTTTGTGCGAAGCGAGCCAAGCGTCGAAGTAAGCGACGTACTTGCCCGACGCCGTGATGCTGTCGCCGAGGAACACGATCCGCTTCGATTTGTTGAGCAGCTCGTTTCGCGCGTCGATCGGCTCCGCGGCCGCGGCGACGGTCACACTAAAAAGAACTGCCAAAATCCAGGCCGAGAGGAATCGCATGACGTCGCCGGGGGCTCAAGGTGGGAGATAACGTAGCGGGGGGACTCGGACCAGGACGCGACGACGATCCACGCCGCGATGGGTTTCATCGCGGCGCGGGATCGTCCATTCTGTCGCAACTTAACTAGGACCGTCGTCGTGCGACGCGGCCTAGGCGGTCACTTCGTAACCCTTGCGCTGTTCGCGCTTCAGCCAGCCGTTCGCCGCGTCGTCTCCCACGATCTGTTCCGTTTCCGGATTCCAGGTGAGCTTGCGGTCCAAGCGAATCGCGATGTTCGCCAAATGGCAGGTCGACATCGCGCGATGATGCGTGTCGACGTCGGAGATCGGCTGCGTCCGATCGTTGATGCAGTCGAAGAAGTTGGCCATGTGATTGCCCGGGGTCTTCCCCTTGTACAACTTCGAGATCACGTCTTCGCCCAGCGGCTTGTCCTTCAACGTGTCGACCGCCGTTCCGCGCAGCGCGCCGCGGCTGACGAACAGTTCGCCTTGATCGCCCGTGATGAGGATGCCGTTCTCGCCGTCGCTCAGAATGCGGAGTTCCACGCCGTTCGGGTACAGGCACTTCACATCGAACTTCGTGGCCGCGTTGTACATGTTGTCGACCGTCGGCCAACCGTCTTTGAACGGGACCGGATGCTCGACCATCAGCCCTTCGACGCTCGTCGGGCCGCTGTGGTCCATGCCGATCGCCCAGGTCGCGATGTCGACATGATGCGCACCCCAGTCGGTCATCTTGCCGCCGGAGTATTCGTACCACCAGCGGAATTCATAGTGCGTCCGGCTGTGAGGGTACTTTCCCTTCGACGGCAGCGAGATGTAATCGACCATCGGAGCCTGACCGAGCCACATGTCCCAGTTCATCGTGCTCGGGACCGGCGCCTTCGGAATCGACGGGCTCGTCGGAGCGGCGCCGATGCGGCACTCGACCTTTTGAATCTTGCCGAGACGTCCGTCGCGGCAAAGGGCGACGGCCGTGAGGAACTGTTGCTTGAACGTTCCCTTCTCGGCCGACATTTCGCTCCGCTGCTGCGTACCGACTTGGAACACCCGGCCGGTCTCTTTTAGGACCTTGAGAATCTGCTTGCCTTCGTCGATCGTCAGCGTGAGTGGCTTCTCGCAGTAGACATCCTTGCCGGCCTTCATGGCGTCGATGGCGATCTTGCTATGCCAATGGTCGGGCGTGACGATCGTCACGACGTCGATGTCTTTGCGATCGAGCAGCTTGCGGTAATCTTCAAACACTTCGACGTCGCGCGGCCGGCCGGCCTTCGAACCCGCTTCGAGCGCCTTCGACTTCGCCTTGTCGGTCATCACCGAATCGACGTCGCAGACGGCGACGCAGTCGGCGAAGTTCATCGCTTGCGGACCGACGGCGTTCCAACGATCGCCGACGCCGATGCAACCGAGCAGCCGACGATCGGCCTTGCTCTCGACCTTCGCATCCTGGCCGATGACCGGCGAGGTCCAACCGAAGTAAGGAACTTGCGTCAGCGCGGCGGCCGAGGCGGTCGTCTGCAAAAATTTTCGACGAGAAGGGGCGTGCGACATAAAGGTGACCTTCAATGGAGGTGGACCGGAATGAACGGCGATGCGCGCCGCGGAGTCTTCCAGAGTGCGGAGTCTTCCGTAGACTCGGTCAGTGTAACTGGTCGGACCAAACGTCTCTAGCTTCGAGACGGACGGCTCGCTGATCATTATCCGCACCGCGGTCCAATGCCGTACGGCGCGGATCGACGAAACTGAATGCAGAAGAGCAAGTCGCGACAGCGACGGATGTTGCGCTTATACTAAGAGACGGTCCGGCGAACTAGATCAGCTCGCGCATCGGGTGGATGCCGTCGGCGACCAAGTTGCGGGGGACGCCGCCGGCGTCAAACTCGCGGGTCCGTTCGACGTCGAGTCCGATGTTGTGATAGAGCGTGGCGAAGACCTCTTGAAACTTCACCGGACGTTGCGCGGCATACTCGCCGTTCTTGTTCGTCGCGCCGATCACCTGGCCGGTCTTCATACCGCCGCCGGCCAACATCGCGCAGCTCACTTGCGGCCAATGGTCGCGACTGTTGTTCTGGTTGATCCGCGGCGTGCGGCCGAACTCGCCCCAAACGACGACCGAGACGTCGCGATCGAGGCCCCGTTCGTGCAAGTCGGTGACGAGCGCCGCAAGGCCCTGATCGAGCCGCGGGAATTCTTCGCGCGACATCGGGAAGTTCATCCCGTCGCCGCCGTGCCAATCCCAGCGACTGTAGTTGAGCGAAACGAAGCGGGCTCCCGCCTCGACCAGCCGCCGCGCGACGCAGAAGTTCTCGATCATCCGCGGCGCACCGTCGCGTTGGAAGTTGACGTCGCTCGTGCCGTAACGCGCCAAGATCCGCGGTTCTTCTTTGGAGAGATCGAGCGCGTCGGCCAACTTCGTGTCGGTCAAAATGCCGAGCGCTTGCTGGAGATAATTGTCGACGCCCTCCATCGAGCCGGTGATGTCCATCTCGCGGCGGAACTTGTCGAGCGATCCGCGCAGCTTGGCGCGATCGCGGAGACGTTCGAGATGGATATCGCCGAGCACCATGCTTTCCGCTTTGCTGCGGGCCGTCGTGCCGACGAGATTGAACGGGCTGTGGGCGACGCCCAACATGCCGCCGGTCGCCGGTTCGCCCCAGCGGCGCTCGCCGGTCTTGTACATCAGCGCCACGTGCGGCGGCATCGCATCGTTCACTTTGCCTTGCAGCTTGCTCACCCACGCGCCTGCCGCGGGGAAGCCTCCCGGCGGTTGCATCTCGCTTTTCTTGTGGCCGGTCATGCACTGATAACCGTCGTGATCGCCGTGGGCGTCGCAGATCGAGCGGATCGGAATGAACTTGTCCATCATCTGCGCCATGCGCGGGAACAGCTCGCAGATTTCGATCCCCGGCACGTTCGTCGCAATCGGGCGAAACTCGCCGCGGATTTCGACCGGTGCATCAGGCTTCAGATCCCAAAGGTCGAGATGCGACGGCCCGCCCGGCAGGTAGATGTTGATGATCGCCTTGTGCGACCGAGCGGCGCGGGCCTGCGATTCGGCCCGCAGCGTGTCGGTCAGACAGATGCCGCCGAGCGCCATGCCGCCGATCGTCAGAAAGCTGCGGCGAGTTTGGCGATCGCAACTACCGTTGCGCGACGGACGAGACCGGCCCAAAATCGTCAGCATGACGAAACTCCGGAACAAAGCGGCGGGAGACGAAAGGCGGGGGAGCCGAACGCGGGATGCTTTCCCTCGTTATCGGCCCGAAGAACTGGTAAACGTTCTTTGATCTTCATGCTAACGGACAAATTTGCCCGAGACAACAGCAGCGGCAGGCCGAGCGTAATGTGTGCGGCTTTAAGCCAGAATATCGTGCACGACCTCGCCGGCGACGTCGGTCAGGCGGAAATCGCGACCGTTGAAGCGGTAAGTGAGCCGTTCGTGATTCAGGCCCAACAAGTGGAGCAGCGTCGCGTGCAGGTCGTTCACATGGACCTTGTTCGTGACAGCCTTGTAGCCGAACTCGTCGGTCGCTCCGAAGTGGAAGCCCCCTTTGACGCCCGCGCCGGCCATCCAGATGGTGAAGCCGTTCGGGTTGTGGTCGCGACCCTTCGCGCCCTGTGAATCGGAAGTCCGGCCGAACTCGCCGCCCCAAATCACCAGCGTCGATTCGAGCAGCCCGCGGGCCGCGAGATCGCCGAGCAGCGCGGCCGCCGGTTGATCGACGTACTGCCCGCACGAACGATGGTTCTTCTCGACGTCGGTGTGGCAGTCCCACGGGACGTCGTTCACGCTGCCGTCGCCGCCGACTCCCTTGCCCGCGAAGATCTGGACATAGCGGACGCCGCGCTCGACGAGCCGTCGCGCGATCAGGCACTGACGGCCGAACGTGCCGCACTCGGGTTGGTTGAGTCCGTAGGCTTGATGCGTCGCGGCCGTTTCCTTGGCGATATCGAGCGCCTCGGGGGCGGCCATCTGCATCCGATAGGCTAGCTCGTACGAATTGATCCGGGCCGCCAGATCGGTTTGCGTCGGACGCTGCGCGGCATGTTCTTGGTTCAAACGGCGAATCAGATCGAGCTGCGCGCGTTGCTGAGCGTCGTCGTGTTTCGCATCGCGCGCCAGATTGTCGATTGTCTCTTTGCGACGTGCGTCGAGCGTCAGCGCCTGATACGTCTTGGGCAAAAACCCGGCCGACCAGATTTGATCGTCGCCGCGCGGGCGCGTTTCGTGCATCACGACGAACGCGGGCAGATCCTGATTCTCGGTCCCCAGGCCGTAGGTGACCCACGAGCCGAGGCTCGGCAAGCCGGGGCGATTCGTGCCGCACATCAACTCGATCGAGGCCGGCGCGTGATTGTTCTGCTTCAAGTGCATCGAGTGTAGGAAGCACATTTTGTCGACGTGTTTCGACAAGTGCGGGAACAGGTCGGAGACCCACGTGCCCGACTCACCGTGCTGCTTCCAGGCGAACGGCGACTTGAGGCACTTGCCGCTCGTCGTGAAGAAGCCGGTCTTCGGATCGGCGCCGGCCAGCGTTTGGCCGTCGCGCTTTTGCAACTCGGGCTTGTAGTCCCAGGTGTCGACCTGCGACGGCGCGCCGGTCATGAACAACCAAATGATCGACTTGACCTTGGCGGGAAACTCCGGCGGCTTGGGGGCCAACGGGTTCACGGCCGCCGTCGCTTGCCCCTGCAACAACGACGCCAACGCGAGCGAGCCGAACCCCATGCCCGACTGGCGGAGAAAGCTGCGTCGCGACGGCAGAATCAAATCGGGATGCTCGAACATGGTCTTCTTTCGGCAAATCGTCAGGGCAGGGCTTTGATCCGCAGCGGCCGACAACACTAATCGACGTACATAAACTCATTCAGGCACAACAGCACATGGCAGAACTCGACGAGTGCCTTATCGGCGTTCGCCGGAGTGTCGGCCCCGAGCGCCGCTTGCTGTTGCTTCACAAACGCGAGCATCTGGCTTCGCTCTCCGTTCGAGGGCGAGCGCGCGAACGCGATCTGATAGGCCCGATCGACGGCCCCGGCGAGCGACGGATCGCCGGAGGTGCGAATCCGCTGCGCTAGCTTCTCGGCCTGCAAGCGTACGAACGGCGAGTTCATCAGGACCAGCGACTGCGTCGGTACGGTCGTGCTGATCCGCTCGCCGATGCTTTGCGTCGGCTCCGGGGCGTCGAACATCGTCATCAGCGGAATCAGTTCGCTCCGCTTCACGCGCAGGTAAATGCTCCGTCGCGGCGAGTCGTCGAGAACGCTCGGACCGTACATTTTCGAATCGAGCGTCCCGCCGACGGCCAGCAAGGCATCGCGAATCATTTCCGCTTCGAGCCGCTGCGGCTTGTGATGCCATAACCAACGATTGCTCGGATCGATCTTGGCATTCGCCGGATCGACCTGATCCGATTGCTGATAGACCTCGCTCAGCAACAACCGACGATGCAGCGGCTTGAGGCGCCACCCTTCGCGGACCAACTCGCCGGCGAGCCATTCGAGCAGTTCCGGATGCGACGGGGCATCGCCTTGCGCACCGAAGTCGTTCGGCGTGCCGACGAGTCCTTCACCGAAATGGTGCTGCCACATTCGATTGACGATCACCCGCGCGAGCAGCGGCCCCGCGCCGTAATCGACGTCGGTCATCCACTCACCCAGCGACACACGGGGATCGACCGGCTCGCTCGGAGTTTTCGTAATGCTCGTCGCCGTGCTGACCTTCGCTGTAGTGACGTTGGCATTGCCGCGCGACAGAACTTGCAACACGCCGGGCTCCGCCTTGCCAGCCTTGTTCGCGACTTCGCCGCGGCGGAGCAGGAAGACGTCCTGGCCGCCGGCGATCGTCGTGTAGACCTCGGTGAGGTTGCCGCGCGGAGCCGCCGCGGCATGCGTCTGCATCGCGCCATAGACCTTGCCGGCCTCGGCGTCGAATGGACTGAACCACGCGACGGCCGCTTCGTGCAACGTCGGCGGCAGTTGGTTCTTGTTCGCGGCTAGGATCGCGCGCAGCTCGCCCAAGTGCTGCGCCACGAAATCGCCGGCCCACGTCGCGGGGTTCGGCTCGACGCTCATCGCCAGGCGGAAACGTCCGAGCCCTTGATCGCGGAACCTCAGCTCGAAGGTGAGTTGCGTCCCCGAAGCAAACCCCGGCAGACCGCCGTCGATCTCGAACACCGCCGCGTTGTCTTTCTTGGCGGTCGTCTTCACGACCCACGCCGTCTCAGGCTTGCCGTCGACGGCGTGCGCGATCGGTTGATCTTTATCTTCCGCGCCGGCGAACACCCCCTTGAGCTTCAGCACGACCGGCTTCTCTTTCGCCGCCGGATCGAGCGGCGCGGCGGTCACCGTCAACTCCAGGAGTTGAAAGCTGCCGTCGTTATTCAGACCAGGTCCGCGCTGCGGCAACGACTTGTCGGTGAACGCATCGAGTCGCAGGGCCGCAATATTTTTCTGATGCGTCCGGACCTGAATCTTGTAGACCTCGGCCGACGGAACTTGCCCCGCTCCACGCCGTCGACGCAACGTCGTCCCCGGCGTGACCGAGCCGTCGTGCGCGATCACGCCCGCCGGCAGCAGCTTGAGAAACGATCGTTCAGCATCGGCTTCGACGGCGGCGAACGTTTGCCATCGCGGGGCGTCGGGCTGCTTCGGCAACTCCGTTTTCTGCCACGCCGCAAAACGCTTCGGCAACTCCGTCGCGGCGAACTGCTTCACGGCCGCGACGAACTTCTCGTGCTCGAGACGATGCTTTTCTTGCGCCGCGCGCGTCGCTTCGGGGTCGCGATCGTACGAGCGGGCCCCGTGGACCGTCTTCCCCAGGCTCGCCGCGATGCCGTAGTAGTCTTGCTGTGGAATCGGATCGTACTTGTGATCGTGACAGCGGACGCAGCCCATCGTCAGGCCGAGCATCGAGCCGCCGATCGTCATGATCATGTCGTCGAGCTGATCGTAACGAATCCCCTCGACGGTCTTCGCGGTGATCTGGCCCGGATAGGGACCGGCGACGAGAAAGCCCACGGCCGCCGCGCCGTCGTAGGAGTTCGGCTGCAGTTTGTCGCCGGCCAACTGCATGCGCACGAACTCGTCGTACGGCAGGTCGGCGTTCAGCGCGCGAATGACCCAATCGCGATAGTGATACGCGCCGGGCCGAAAGCCGTCGAACTCGTAGCCGCCGCTCTCGGCATAACGGGCCGCATCGAGCCAGTGCCGCGCCCAACGCTCGCCATAATGCTCGCTCGCGAGCAACTCGTCGACCACCTTGGCAAACGCGTCGCTCGACTCGTCGTCGACAAACGCTTGCACTTGCTCCGGCGTCGGCGGCAGGCCGATCAGATCGAAGTACGCGCGGCGAATCAGTTTCTCTTTGCTTGTCCGCACGTTCGTCCGGAGTCCGTGCTCAAGCTGCTTCGCCAGGACGAAGCGGTCGATCGGTCCGGCACTCGCCGGAATCTTGGCGTGCGTCGGCGGCGTGACGTTCGTCAGCGGTTGGAACGACCAGAACTTCCGTCCGGCGACGAGATCGATTTCGCGTTTGGCGACCGCCGGCTTTTTGCCTTGCCGCGGATCGGGAGCGCCGAGTTCGACCCACTTCACAAAGTCGGCGACGATCGCATCGCTCAGCTTGCCGGTCGGCGGCATCTCATAGCCGTCGAACTTCATCGCTTGAACGATCAGGCTCTCGGCCGGTTTGCCCGGCACGAGCGCGGGTCCGCTGTCGCCGCCGGTGAGCATCGCCGCGGCCGAGTCGAGCAGCAGTCCCCCTTTGAGTTTCTTCTTCGCCGCCGCCTCTTCTGAATGGCACGCATAACAGTGCTGCACCAACACGGGCCGAATCTTCTGTTCAAAAAACTGATGCCCCGCGGCGCTGGGCGTTTGTGCGCCGACGAGCGAAACGGAGCAGAGCCATGCGACGAGGGTCAGCCAAGCATGCATGCGGGCAGACTTTCGAGAAGGACGAAGGGGCGGGGGCGTGACGGGCAGGCGGAGTCTTTCAGTTTAAGGTCCGCGACGCCCGCAAAGCAATTGTTCCTCGGGCGCGTAGCTATCTCCGGCGGGGGGCGGTATAAGACGAAGCTCACGTCCGTCCCCGGCGGCCGCGATGCGCCATCCGCGGCGATTCGCTCTTTTTTCGGAGATCGAGCATGCAAGCGAAGTCCATTTTGGTCCCCGTCGACTTTTCCCCGACGAGCGATGCCGCTCTGCAGGCGGCGGTGACGATTGCCCGCGCCACGCAAGGGAAGCTGCTGGTCATCTACGTGCGCGAGCCGCATATTCCGCCGATCGACGGCAACGAATTTCTCTACGCGATCCCGGAAGACGACCATGCCGCACTCCAAGAACGGCTGCAAGCCTACTCGCAGCAGGCCGCCGCAGTCCCGTACGAGTATCGCTTGCTCGACGGTCCGATCGCCGAAACGATCGTCGAAGTCGCGGAAACCGAGAAGGTCGATCTGCTGGTGATCGGCACGCATGGACGACGCGGTATCTCGCGCTTGCTGATGGGAAGCGTGGCCGAGACGGTCATGCGCGAAGTCAAGTGCCCGGTGATGGCGGTGAAGGCCGGCGTCCCTGCTTAGCAGACGCAACGTCGTAGAAAACCAACGGCCCGCACCAAAATCAGCGGCCGGCGAAAGCGAGCGACTGCGGCGTCGCGGCCGGCAACGTCACGTAGAATTGCGACCCGACGCCCGGCCGACTGGTGACGCGAATTCGGCCGCGATGCTTCTCGACGATCGCGCGACTGATCGCCAAGCCCAGACCGATGCCTCGCGCTTTCGTCGAATAGAGCGGCTCCATGATCCGCTCCAAATCTTCTCCTCGGATCCCCACGCCCGTGTCGGAGACCACTACCTCGACGTCGTCGTCGGGGACGAACTGAGCCGTGATTTCCAGCCGACCTCCCTGTTCCATCGCGTCGCGGGCATTGCGAATCAGATTGCCGAACACGATCCGCAGCTGCGCGGCGTCGCCGAGCAGATCGGGCACCGTCGGCGGCACCTCCACGGCGACTTCGATCTTCTCCGAGAACGGAATGCCGTCGAGCACGTCGCGCAAGCACGGCGCAATCGGCATGCACGACAAACAAGGGATCGGTAACCGCGCGAAGTCGTTGAGCGCCGTGATCACCTGATCCGAGATGTTCACCTGCCGTTCGATGCGCGCCAAGTGCTCGGCTTGTTTCTGCGGGTTCGGATGCCGCGCGTTCAGCAGGTAGTAGACCGACGTCTTGATCACATTCAACGGATTGCGCAATTCATGCGCGATGCCGCCTGCGACTTGTCCGATCGCGGCCAAGCGTTCGCTCTGTTGTCGTCGGCGAGTGTACTCCGATTGGTACGCGTCTTCGATGATCGCGAGGTCGAGATCGAGCAGACGATTGAGACTGCCGATCACCTCGGCCAATGCTACGGGGGAATCTTGCCACTGCTGCGCGACCGTGGCGGTGATCGCTGCGCGCAATCGCGAGAGGGCGGCGTTCGTGTAGATTTGCTCCAGGCCGATCTCGACGTGCCGCCGACCGACCTGCGAGCGGCGCAACACGTAGGCCTCGTCGTACGTGCCGGTAAAGAGTTCCTTGAGCCACAACCGCAGCGTCCCTTTGAGTCGCTCGATCTGCTCCGGTCCGCCGACGATCACCTTGCGGGTCGCCGGGTGTCGTTCGATCTCGCGGTAGAAATCGTCGATCCAAGGGACGAACGACGGTTCGACCCACGGTCCTAACGCGCGTACGCGTTCGGCGTCGGCGGCCGTCCACCCGACGTAGGCCTGCAGATCTCGATATCGCTGATACACTTCGGAGGGGCGCATCGACCGTCAACCGGAGCCATAGAGTTCGCAGCCATTTCGGCGGTCCGCACTGCGGACGCCGCCGAGTTCTCCCCTTAAGCGAATCCGATGCCGGCGACGCAATCGAGTCTCATCAACTGAGCGCGGCCCAGTCTCTCGGCTAAACAGCCCGTGCCGGCAACGCAACTCCGCGACAGGAGGAGAACGTGACGTCGATTCGGCGCGCGGCCTCGCGCACTCTGGTCCGATTTCGCACAGCGACCGACGCTCACCTGCCAGTCGCCGAATTCCGGCAGCAGCCCTACTTGAGCAAGGCCCGCAGGCCGTCCATCAGCACCCGTTCCACTTGTGGGGCCGTGTTCGACGACGAGGGCTGCGTTTCGTAGCCCCCTTGGGCGTACGCGATTTCGGTCCCGATATAGCCGGGCGCCCCGTCGCCGTACGCCGCCATGCAGACCGTATCGTCGGGACGAAGCTGCTGCGCCGCGAGCTGATACTCGACGAACAGCTCGCCCGGCATGTGGACGAGATAGACGCTCCCCAGCTTCAAGCAACTCAGCTCGATCGGCGCGCCGTGCCGCGTGCGTAGCACGAACGCCAACCGCGCGGCAGCCCGCATCCGTTCGCCTTCTTCGAGCTTGGGATCGGCCAGCGTGGCGCGAAGTTGCTCGACGTCCAAGTGCGCAGCCAAAGGCAATCGCACCGGCGCGACGCGCCATTCGCAATCGGCGGCCGTCAGCGGGATCTTCTTCGTCGCCTCCCAAGCGCGTTGCATACCGTCGGCCATCCGCTTCGTCAGCGTCACGCGCATTGCCGGCGTGCCGTCGTTGTACTTTCCCGCCGCCACGTTGCCGCCGGCCCCGTTGAAGTGCACCACCGTCAAACCTCTCCGCGTCCGCTCGTGCTCCGTTCGCGCCAGGCCGACGAACTCGGCCGTCACGTCTCCCTGACCGAAGTAACTTTGCGGGTGCGTGGCATAGTAGCTCAACGACGCCAACGGTCGATCGCCGTCGAAGAACGTCAACATCTTCAACCACGGATCGATCACTCCTTCCGGCGCGGCCAACGCTTCTTCGACTCGCGCGGCACTCTGCTCGTAGCCCTGACGTTTGGCTTCGGCATTCAACTTCGACAAGATCGGCTCGGGAATCCGATACGAACTCGAACGCGCGATCATCACGCGACCGTCGGGACCGAGAATGCGACGATTCGACGCGACCTTCTCGACCTTCGCCATGCCGACGCCGAGATGCGTCACCGGCTGCGCAGCGGCGAGCGCAACTTTCGCGGCCGACGCGGCATCGGCAATCGCCTTGCGCACGAACGGGATGTTGAACCGCTTGCCCGAGAGTCCGTGCGGGGCCAACAGTTCTTCGGTGCTGAAGTCGCAACGGACGCCGTCGTGCTGATGCAGCACGTGGACCGTCACCCGATCGGTCGACGTACCGACGGCCTGCGCCAAGGCTTCGCGCCACGCATCGTGACCGCCGTTGGAAATATTGATCCAATCGACGGCGCAAAGCACGATCGGCTTGCCGACTCCCGACAGCACGATCCCTCGTGCCGAGAGCGGGTCTTCAATCTTCCTGGCTAAAGCATAGGCGACCGGCGTGCCGAGCGGCGGAGTCGCATCGGCATGAAAGACGCCGATCCGCAACACGCCGGAATCCGCAGGCTCGGCAGCCGCAACTATTGACGAAGTGAGCACCACACACGTTGCTGCGACGAAGAACATGAGATTGCGTAACCGTCGTGCCATGATCGATCTCTCCATGGGAGCTTGCTCGCGAAGGTCGGCGCGTCGTCGTCGGCCGGAAACATCCGTAAGACGAAGCCTCGTTCTACGCAGAGACCGACGCCGGAACAATCCAATTCTGAAACGCCGTCTCGTCGGCGTTGCGTCCGCTGACGACGAGCACCACGTCGCCGTCGCCGTCGAGCGAGACGGCGGAGCTCAACACCGCGGCCGTTGAAATCGCGCCGGAGGGCTCGGTCCGCAGTCCATGCTTTTCATAAAGCCACGCCATCGCGCGCTGCGTCACGTCGTCCGGCACCGCGGCCGTTTCGCCGACGAGTCGTCGCAAGATCGGCCAGTTGTGCTCGCCGACGTCGTACGATAACAGCCCATCGCAAATGCTCTTCGGCCGATCCAAACGAACGCGACTCCCCGCCGCCAGCGAGCGACGAAAGTCGTCCGCCTCGGCCGGTTCGACGCCGATGATCTTCGCCTCCGGAAAACCTCCGGCCACAGCCAACGCATGCCCGGCCATCAACCCACCGCCGCTCACTTGGCAAAGGAAGTGCGAGACGCGGCGCCCTTGCCGTTGCAATTCTTCCACAATCTCCAACCCGCCGACGCCGTTGCCGGCGATCACATGTGGATCGTCGTACGGCGAAGCCTGCACCGCTCCCTCTTGCTCGGCGATCTCGCGCGTCAGCCGATCGCGTTCGCCCGTCTCGTGATCGCGGGCAATATTATAAGTTCGAATCTCCGCGCCAAACGAACGGGTCAGCTCGAACTTCACCCGCGGAGCCGAGTCGGGCATGACGATGATGACCCGCTTCTGATAGCGCATCCCCGCGAAGGCAATCCCCGACGCGAAGTTGCCCGACGAGTGGGCCGCTACGGGCCGATCGCCGATCCTATCTAAGTTTCGCTCCATCCAATTCAGCGCTCCGAGCAGCTTGAACGAACCGACCGGCGTCCAACCGTAGTCCTTCAGCCACACTCGACGATCCGGCGCGAGA
>CAMCTH010000042.1 GCA_945877965.1 Planctomicrobium piriforme
TTCTTTTCGACTTTGACCTTCGGCAGATCGTCGAGCTTGATTTGGTTTTCGTTGAGCCACTGACGGTACGGCTGCTTGGCGGCGAGTTGCTTCTTGATCTCGTCGTCGGCGATGATCCGACCTTGCGTCGTGTCGACCAAGAACATGCGGCCCGGGCGCAGGCGACCCTTCGATTCGACCTCTTCCGGCGGGATGTCGAGGACGCCCGCTTCGGAGGCCATGATCACCCAGCCTCCCTTGGTGACCCAGTAGCGGCAGGGACGCAAGCCGTTGCGATCGAGCGTGGCGCCCATCACGACGCCGTCGGTGAACGCCATGGCGGCGGGGCCGTCCCACGGTTCCATCAGGCAGGCGTTGTATTCGTAGTACGCCTTCTTCTCGTCGCTCATGCTCTCGTGGCCCGCCCACGGTTCGGGCACCATCATGCTCATCGCTTCGGGCAGGCTGCGTCCCGTGACGACGAGGAGTTCGAGCACGTTGTCGAAGTTGGCCGAGTCGCTGCCGCCGGTCGTGTAGACGGGGAAAATCTTCGGGAGATCGGCGGCGTACTTCTCGCCGGCCAGCAGACTCTGTCGAGCCCGCATCCAGTTGACGTTGCCGCGGAGTGTGTTGATTTCGCCGTTGTGCGCCAAGAAACGGAACGGATGCGCGAGGTCCCAGGTCGGGAAGGTGTTCGTGCTGTAACGCTGATGCACAAGCGCGAGGGCCGAGACGAACCGCTCGTCGGCCAAGTCGAGATAGAATCGCTCGACCTGATCGGCCAGCATCAGCCCCTTGTAGACGACGGTCTTCGTCGACAGGCTCGGCAGATAGAAGTACTTTTTCTGCGAGAGGTCGCTATCGTACGTCCAGCGCTCGAGGCGCTTGCGAATGACGAACAGCTTCCACTCGAACATGTCGGCGGGCGTGTTGTCGCCGCGGGCGATGAAGACCTGCTTCATCACCGGTTCGACGTCGCGGGCAGACCAGCCGATGTGATCGTTGTCGACCGGCACTTCGCGCCAGCCCAGGAAGCCTTGGCCCTCTTCGCCGCAGACCGCCTCGAGTTGCTTTTCGCAGGCTTTGCGCTCTTCTGCACTATGCGGCAAGAAGACGAAGCCGAGGCCGTAATCGCCGGGAGCCGGCAGGTCGATGCCCGCGTCTTCCTTCGCTTTCGCGCGGAAGAAATCGTGCGGGATCTGCGTGATGATGCCCGCACCGTCGCCGGTGAGCGGATCGGCTCCGGTCGCCCCGCGATGCGCGAGATTGACGAGAATCTCGAGTCCGCGGCGGACGATCTGGTGGCTCTTGCGGCCGTGGATATCAACGACGAAACCGACGCCGCAGGCATCGTGCTCGTTCGCCGGATCGTAGAGACCCTCTTGCGGCGGCAGTCCAGCGTTGCGATTACGTTCGGTCATGGTTCGACGCTCCCGTTAAGTCTCGGCGACGACGCCTACATGCGTGCCGCTTTTGCTCAAGCCTATGTATTTCAAGAATCTGTGTTTCAAGAATGCGAAGTCTTGCCCGCGGCCAACACCGGGTGCTTTCCGTTGCGCGCCGCGCCGTTCCGTTCGTGCGCGACGTGCCCATTGCTCGGTTCACTCGGTCGTTCATCCTCGACCGCTCCGCCGGAACCGGCGACTGCTCCTTCACGGCGTAGCAACTCGATGAATCGCACCGCCGTGCTGCTTAGTTCTTTACCCTTGCGATAGATGATGCCCAGCGGACGAATCAGTTCGCTGGTGTCGAGCGGCACCGCCTTGAGCGTCCCCGCTTCGACTTCGCGGCGGACGGTCGGTTCGGGCAGCAGGCTGACGCCGATGCCGACTTCGACGGCGCGCTTGATCGTTTCGATGTTGTCGAACGCCAACTTCACATCGACCGTCACGCCGTGCTGATGCAGCACGCGGTCGATCTCGCGGCGGATGCTCAGGTCGTCGTCGAAGCCGACCATCTCGCTGCCGTCGAGGTCTTCGATCGAGACCGTCTCGCGTTGGCCGAGCGGATGCGTCGGTTGGCAGACGAGCACCATCGGCTCTTCGCGCCACGGGACTGCTTCCAACGTGCGCGACGACTTCGGATAGCTCACCAAGCCGATGTCGGCGACGTCGCTTTCGACGCTTTCGTAGACGCGGTCGGGATGCAGATATTCGAGCCGAACGTTCGCCTTGGGATACTGCTTATAGAACGTCGTGATGAAGCTGCTCATCAGGTGCAGCCCGACGGAGTAGATCGACGCGACGCGGACGCGGCCGATCACCTCTTGGTGCATCGTGCGGACTTTGTCTTCCAGCGCGAAGTAACGCTGAACCAGTTCGCGGCAGCCGTTGTAATAGATCTCCCCCTCGGGCGTGAGCACGAAGGGACGCTTCGAACGATCAATCAGCCGGACCGAGAGTTGGTCTTCTAACTGCTGGACGAGCTGACTGGCGCCCGACTGCGAAATGCCGTTATCGTCGGCCGCGCGCGAGAAGCTGCGCTGCTGGACGACGTCGCAAAAGACTTTGAGAGCTTTGAGTTGCACGGCTACGAAAGGGCGGTCGGGCCGAATCAAATTCGGCGATATTGGGTTTGAACAGTATTCGGCAGCGGAATAACAAGTTATTAACGAATCCTGATGAAGTCAAGCATCTAATATCGCAAAAACTGAATTCATAATGAGCCGAAACGACTCGTGCATGCGACAAATCCTCGCTCGCAAGCGATTGTGAACAAACGGCTTGCGAGAATCATGTCAAATTCAAGCGGCGTGCTAGCAGCGCGAAGTACGCGCACCGACGCCAATGGTCACCACGAGACGGGGGCGACGCAGATTCAGCAGGGCTGATTCTTGGACGCCGGGACCGTTACGCTGAAGGCGTAACATCCCAAAGCCCGGGGCCGCGGTAATCCGCGCGCCCCGGGTATCGATACCCCAGCGACTTGCCGACCCTGTAGGGGTCGCATCATTGAATTTGATGAGGCGCATCGATGGAACCCTTACAGGGTTCCGACGGCGCGGGGGGGACGGCATTCCCGGAGTGCGCGGAGTACCGCGACTCCGGGCTTTGAGATGGAACCGCTTTGCGGTTCTTTTGTCGCTCATCCCAATAACTAAACCGGAGACAATCACACGCCTACTTGGCGGTTGCCGTGGGGCTGGCCGTCGGCTTGGCGGCGGGGGCTGTTGCCGACGGGGTTGCCGAGGCGGCTGGGGCCGGCGGGGTGCCGGTTGAAGTCGCGGCCGGGGCGGGCTTGGTGCCCGTGGCGCTCGGCGTGCCGGTGGCACTCGGGGTCGCCGTACCGGTCGGGCTCGGCGGGATGATGATCGACGGCGGGCCGACCTTCGTCGGTTCGTAGGCGTGGTTGCGCTTCCGCACGACCTTCGCCTCGATGATCTTGTCGGCAGGCAGCGGCGACGTCGGTTTCGAGCCGAACGACGAGTGCGGGTCCGACGGTTCGCGACGTTGCAGCTTGGCCAACACCTCGGTCCCTTGGATGACGCGACCGAACACGGTGTGCGAGCCGCCGGGGTTCTTGGGATCAACCGCGGTGCCGTCGAGGTTCGCGGTCGGCAGGAACGTGATAAAGAACTGCGAGCCGCCGGTGTCGCGACCGCGATGGGCCATGCTCAGCGAGCCGCGGAAGTGGAGTCGCTTCTCCGGCTTGTAGCATTCGCAAAGAATGTCGTAGCCCGGGCCGCCGGTGCCGTCGCCTTTAGGATCGCCCCCTTGGGCCATAAACTCACCGATCACGCGATGGAACGACAAGCCGTTGTAGAACCCTTTTTCGACGAGGTTCACAAAGTTGCCGACCGTCTGTGGTGCTTCATTCTCGAACAGCTCCAGCACAATGTCGCCCTTGGTCGTTTTGAACGAAACTCGCGGCAAATCGTCGGCTTTCGCCTCGGCGGCGCGGATCTCTTGTTCCTTCTTCCACAGCGTTTTATAGGCCGGAATGTTCTCCAAATAGCGTTCGCCTCGCAGGTCGAGGGCCGAGCCGACTTGGGCGATTTTGAAGTACTTTTCGGCCTTGTCGAACTCGTTCAGGCTGAAGGCCGCTCGGCCGGCGATGCCGTAGATGCGCTTGTTGTCGTAGTTGCCGTTGATCAAAATTTCCGCGGTCGAGAGGGCGTCTTCATAGCGATCGGCGCTCGCGGCCGCTTGAGCGTATGCCGCCAAGAAGCTACTGACCGCTTCGTTCTTCGGTTCCGCGGCGTAGGCCGTCGCGGCCGCCTTGAGCACCTTCGGCAGCAGTTGCTCGCCGTCGAGATAGAGCTTGTCGAACTTCTCGGCGATCGGTTTCCGCTCGTCGGCCTTGGCGTTCTTGTAGTCGATTTGCGCGGCGAAGAGTTGCTCGCGAATTTCGTTGTACTGCTTCTTGAGCGCTTCGAACTCTTTGACTTGGGGCGACGCTTCGACCGGCGTTGCCGGGGCGGCCGTGGCCGACGGAGTGGCGGTGGGAGCGGGGCCCGCCGGAGCGCCGAGCGTGAGCGACGGGGCTTGCGCCGAGGCCGAATCGGCTCCGAGCATCACGCTGCCGAACAACCCGGCGGCAACCGACAAAAGCAACCCAAATCGAAGCGACATAACCCAGTTCCTTCCGCCGTAACGTCGTGCGGTGTACGATGATCGGATTCGGCCTGTGACGAAGGCCTGCAAGATATTCCATTTCGCCCTCAGCGGCAACCTCACCGGCAATCGGACTGTGAAGAAAAAGCCCCAAGCCGCCGATCTTTTGCACGCCAAACCCATTGCCGCGCCGGCCGAACGCAACCTCTCGCGCAACGAGGCGGCCGCCGCCTCGGAAGTCCGCATCATCGGCGGCACACTTGGCGGCCGGAAGATCGCCTACTCGGGCGACGTGCGGACCCGGCCGATGAAGGACCGGACCCGCGAAGCGATCTTCAACTTGCTGACGGATCGGATCGTCGGCTTTTGTGCGATCGACCTGTTTGCCGGCACCGGCGCGCTGGGGATCGAGGCGATCAGTCGCGGGGCGGCCCGGGCCGTCTTCTGCGAAAAGCATTTCCCGACGGCCGACTTGATTCGTCGCAACGCCAAGGAGTTGGCGATCGCCGACAAGGTCGAGGTGCTGGGTTGCGATAGCTTCTTGAACATGCGGCGCATGAAACGCGACGGACAGACGTTCGACGCGGGCCGGCCTTGGGTCGTCTTCTTTTCGCCGCCGTATGCGTTCTACGTCGATCGTCGCGAGGAGATGCTCGCGCTGATCAACGACGTGTTCGAGCTGGCCCCGTCGGGGAGCATGCTGGTCGTCGAAGCCGACGGCAAGTTCGACGTTTCGGCCCTACCCGACGCCGAATCGTGGCGGATTCGCGAATATTATCCGGCCGTCGTCGGGCTCTATCGCAAGGAAGGTTCGGGGTTATAGGTTCGAGGTTCAGGGTTGAAAAACGGTGCTCCCCGCTCGACCATGAACACTTGCTCCAACCCCGAACTCTGAACCCCGAACCACTTAACCGCCCCACGCCTATGGACGTCTTCAATATCACGGCCGTTCCCGCCTTTACGACCAAAGACGGCTCCGAGATCCGCGAGTTGCTGGCCGACCGGAATTCGTGCATTCGGAATCAAAGCTTGGCCGAGGCCCGGTTGCCGCCGGACGGTCGGACGACGCGGCATTATCATCCGGTCACGGAAGAGATCTATTACTTGCTCGAAGGGACCGGCCTGATGGAGATCGCCGGCGAGCTGCGACCCGTCGGCCCCGGCGACGCTATCGCCATCCCCCCCGGTGCGATCCATCAGATCACGAACACCGGTCGCGAAGTGCTGAAGTTCCTCTGCTGCTGTGCGCCGGGTTATACGGACAACGATACCGTGCTCTGTGAGCACTAAAGTCGCGGGGCTGTGCGAGCGCTAAGAAACGGCCCCCGCGCGCATTGATAACGTCGATCTCTTGCCCGCGCTTCGGCTGATCGCCGCTCCGCTTCGTCGCCGGAATGTGAAGCCGTGCGGACTGCGGAGACTTTAACGTCGCGACGCACTGTCGCCGGCATGTCGTTCCCGCCGGAGTGACTAGATCGACTTCCCTGTCGGGCAACGACTTACGTCGATTCTGCCGGGCTGAACCGCCCCTTTCGGCGCAGTCGTTATTTTGCCGTACGTCTATGGATTTACGACCACGCCCCGGCCGATTCTTACCGATGCGGCACCGTCGCGTCGGCGACGAATGGCAGGCCGTCGGCGAGAGGCGTGCGGAACATCCGCTCGATCGCGCCGTGTGACGAACGAAGGGACTCGAACGACGACCGGCAACCCGGTCGAACCTACGCATGACCATGCATCGCCCAGTTTTGGTTTGGCCGTTCATGCTGGCGCTCACCTTCTTATTTGCGCTGAGCATCACGGCTCCGCGCAGCTGGGAGCACTTCGCCCAACGGACGACGCTCCGTCCGGCCGTCGAAGGTTTGCATGCGCCGATGCGCACGGCGATGCCGAGTTTGTTGGTTTCCGACATGGCGACGGCCTCGGTCGCGCCGCGGACGGCCAACGAGTTCGCGCCGTCGTGTGCTCCGCAGCCGCGCAAGCCGGCGGGCGAATCGATCGGCGTCTTCGCGCCGGCTCCCGCCGCTGTGAACTCCGTCGAACCCACCGCCGCTCCGCAACTCAGCGGCAAGCCGGCGATCGTCATCGAACCGAAGTACGACTCGGCTCCGCGCTTTAGCACATCGCCGTTGCTTAGCCCGTTCGTCAATAGCTCGCCGAAGGTCGAACCGGCGGCGACTCCGGCCGTTGAAGTACAAGGTCGCGTCGAAGCGACGCACATCGACGTTAAGCCGGCGATCTCCGCAGCGGTGGAACCGACGGCTCCCATCGTTGCGGCGCAACCTCAACCAACTCCCGAAGCGGCGCCGCAATACGTTGCGGTCGTTCCTTCGCTCAATTCCCCGCGGTTGTCGGGCGGCCCGCTTCGCAGCGTGCCGTCCGCGCCGCACCCGGCCAAGCAGCCGACCCCCGCGCCGATCGCACACACGCCGACCATGGCGGCCCCGGCGATCGCTGCGCCGCAAGTGGTCGCGCCGCCGGTCACCGTCGTCGCTCCGATCGCAATGCCGACTCAGCCGATTCCGAGCGTGGTCGCCCCGGCGGTGAAGTCCGAAGTCGTCGCCACCCGTCCGGTTCAGCAACCGAACAAGGCGACGGTCATCGAGAGCGTCGCGAAGCCGGAAGCGGTTCAGCCCGCGATCGTGCAATCGTGGTGGCCGCAACCGACCGACCTCGTCAGCCGCCTCGAGAAGTTGCGCGGTCGTCCGGAGACGCGTCCCTGGGCCGAGCGGGCCGACGTCGTGTTGCAACAACTGTCGGCCACGGTCGATCCCAGCTCGCCGGAAGTCGTTGACTTGCTCGACGATCTGCGGACGGTCGCCGCCGATCCGGTCGTCGTCGACGAGAGCCGCATGGATCCGGCCGCGGCGGTCGAGTTGCGGTTGGCCCGTCATGCTCTGCTCCGTCGCGTCGATGTGTGGGAATCGCTGACGACGGTGCTCCGTCGCTCGCGCCGCGGTCCGCAAGCCGTCGCGTCGGACGAACATCAATCGCTCGAAGTTTGCTTGGTCGATCTCGAAAACCAAACCGCGGCTGCCGGCGAGACCGGTCGTCAGTGGCGTAACTATCTGCTCGTCGATTCACTTCGCCAGATGGTTCGCGCCGGCGGCCCCGAAGAACGTCGCGCCGTCGCCCGCGAAGTGCTGACGCGGATGCGCCGCGCCGGGACGACGCTCGACCAAAACGAGTTCCTGCGTCAAGGACCTTTCGCGCGGCTCGACGGTCTGCTCCGCGGCTGGGCCGACGAAGAAATCAATCCGCAACGGTTGCTGGCCGGCATCGAGCGCTTCGAACAAGGGGGCCTGCCGTCGGACGGCCGCGCTCTGGCCGAAGAAAATCGCCTGCTGCAATTCTCGTCGGACGAGTCGAAGAAGCAACTCGCCGTGTGGCTCACGTCGCACTATCGCAACGCGAACGTGCGGGTCACCGTCTCGTCGGCGTTGCTGAACCGCATGCTGCCCGACTCGCTGAAGTCGCAAACGCAAGTCAACGAAACGATCCTCGGCCTGCCGACTCGCGGGTGGAGCACGTCGCGCACCGGCCTAAGCGTCAAGTTCTTGCCGAGCCGCGATCAACTCGCCGTCCGACTCGAAGCGCAAGGGACCGTCAACGCGCAGACTCGCACCAGCAGCGGCGCGGTCCGCTTGTTCAGCCATAGCAACTCGACCTTCGCCGCGCAGAAAGACCTGCTCCTGTCGACGTCTGGCATTCGCGTGAACCCGGCCGTCGCCCTGTCGCAGAACAACACGAAGCTCCGCGGCGTGGAGTCGGATTACGACAACGTCCCGATTCTCGGCGGCATCGTCGCTTCGATCGCCAGCGACCGCCATGCCGAAAGCCGTCCCGCCGCGCAGCGCGAAGCCGCGTGGAAAATGTCGCGGCACGTCGAACGGAGCCTCGATCAAGACATCGAGAAGCATCTGCAACAAGCCAACTCGACGTTGCGCGACCGCGTGATGTCGCCGCTCGACCAACTGAAGCTGACGCCGGAAGTGGTCGACCTGCACACGAACGAAGATCGCGCGAGCGTTCGTCTCCGCATCGCCGGCGACGACCAACTGGCCGCCCACACGCCCCGGCCGCGAGCGTATTCCGACAACGTCGGCAGCATTCAACTTCATCAATCGGCGATCAACAACGTCGTCGATCGTCTGCATCTGCACGGCCGCGCCTGTACGCCGGCCGAGTTGTATCGCCATCTCGTGACGCAACTCGGCCTGCCGGATCAACTCGACCTCTCGAAGTTGCCCCCCGACGTGCAATTCACCTTCGCGAAAGAAGACCCGCTCACGATTCGCTTGGAAGAAGGGAAGTTTGAACTCCGCATCGCCGTCGACGAGCTGAAGTGCGGCGAACGTTCGTGGTCGAACTTCGTCGTTCGCGCGCAGTTCAAGCCCGAAGTAATCAACGGCCAAACGTACTTGGTGCGCGACGGCGTCGTCCGCTTGAACGGCCCGCAACTTCGCACGACGTCGCAGATCTCGCTCCGGACGGTCTTCGCCAAGGTGTTCCCGGACGACATGCAAGTCGCCCTGTGGCCCGAGCAACTGCGGCACGACGCTCGCTTCGCCGATCTCGACATCGAACAAATCGACATCCGCGACGGCTGGCTCGGCGTGTCGGTCGGCACGCGCCATACAGCAAGCGTGATCCCGGCCTCGACGACGACGCAACGCTAAGTTTCTTCTCCGTCTTCCCCCTCTCCCCTTGCGGGAGAGGGCCGGGGTGAGGGGTAGAACGTGCTCACGTCGACGTCGCGCTAAATCGTTCGACTTCGTCGCCCCCGGTTGCGGACGATATTCTCCTCGGGCATGATTGCGGCATGTTTTCGCCGTTTATCTTGCACCTGGGAGATTCGCTCATGCCTTGGTACGTCACGTCGCTTGTGTTGCTTGTCGCCGCCATGTGTGCCACGCCGTCGTCGGCTCAAGAGGCGGCTGCCGTCGCCGTTCCGCCGCCCCCCGCTCCTCCGGCACCGTACGGCGAGCCGATCAAGCTCGAAGCCGCGCTGAAGGTGATCGCCGCCGCTAAGACGGAAGCCGACAAGAACTCGTGGCCGGTCGTGATCATCGTCGTCGACGGCGCCGGCCACACGGTCGCCCTGCAACGGCTCGACAACACGCAGATCGGCAGCATCGAAGTCGCCACGCAGAAGGCGAAGACCGCCGCACACTTCCGTCGCTCGACGAAGGTGTTTGAAGACATCATCGCCGGCGGCGGCGCAGGCCTGCGCATCCTTTCGCTCCCGGGCGCGTTGCCGGTCGAAGGGGGCCTGCCGATCATCGTCGACGGCAAGCTCATCGGCGCGGTCGGCGTCTCGGGCGTTACGTCCGGGCAAGACGGCCAAATCGCCGCGGCAGGCGTCGCCGCCCTCAACCCGTAACCGCGATCGGTTGCATCACCGGAAAGCCCGGGGAACCACCCTCCCCGGGCTTTTTTTGCGCGCGGCCCGCGCGTCGATTAGAATCCACGGGGCCGATTTCGTGGCAGACGAAAAACCTCTCGGCACGCGCTGCGAGTGACATTCGCAATCTCGATCAATTTCACATCGGATGTAAGAGGGGAGTATTTATGCAACTAGGTTGGTCCACCGTCGATTGGTCGGAGATCAGCAAGCGACATGCGGCCGGAACTCTGGCCGACGACCTCATGGAAATTGAGGGGGACGAAGAGTGGGTCTGCGAAGTCGAAGATTGGTACGACAGCGCCGCAACGTGGTCCTCGGCGCGACAAATCTACGAGACGTTGGCTCCTCACCTCAGCCCTGCGAATCGGCGTCACGGCGATGCGTCGCTCGCGGTCTGCTTGGGCATGCGAGAGTTTGACGATCTCGACGCCAAGATGGAGTGCTACATTCAGGTTTGGGCGCCCGACCGAGTGCAGCAAATCTCGCAGGCACTCGAGAAGTTCGACTTTGCGGAATTGCAGCAAGCGTACGACGAACATCACACCGCCGACAAGGAGGATCTGATCGCAGACTTCGACGAGTTGCAAGAGTACTGCGAGCAGTGGCAACGCGTCTTGAGCGAGGCGGCCGACGAGGGGCGGGGCATTCTCTGTCATTGTGGTTAGCGTTAGGAAGCCGGCTTCGACCTTCGCCCAGCCGAACCGGTCATCGACGACGTACAAATCGCAGCCTTTGTTTTCAAGAAGGATCCACCATGAGCGACGCACCGCATCCTGCCGACTTCACCGTTTCGCGACGTTCGCTGCTCGGCGCGCTCGGCGGCGCGGCGGCGTTTGGGGCTTCGGCCGCGGCGACCGGCGTGGCAGCGCCAACTGCGACTGAAAAACAGCCTGCGCCGAGCGGCAAGCGTTACGACTTCAAAAAGTCGATCAACCTCTGGGCGTTTCCGTACCCGCAAAAGATGTCGCTCGAACAATGCCTCCGCCTCGCGAAGGACGCCGGTTTCGATGCGATCGAACTCAACTACGATCTCGACAACGACCTCTCGCCGAAGTCGGGCACGAAGGAGTACGTCGAACTTCGCAAACTGTGCGATAAGATCGGCATCGAGATCAGCGGGCTCTGTTCGTTTCTGTTCTGGCCGTATCCCATGACGAGCCACGATCCGGAAAAGCGGGCTCGCTCGCTGGAGTTGGCCGGGCTGATGACGCAGGCGGCCCACGATCTCGGCGTCGAGAACCTCTTGGTCGTTCCCGGGGCGGTGCACATTCCGTGGCGCGACGATTACGAGCCGGTGCCGAACGACGTCTGCGATCGCCGGGCCCGCGAGGCGATCGGCAAGCTGTTGCCGCAGGCCGAGAAGCTCGGCGTGTCATTGAACATCGAGAACATCTTTTTCAACGGCTACCTGATGACGCCGGGCGAAATGATCGCCTTCGTCGACTCGTTCCAAAGCGAGCGGGTGAAGGTCCATTTCGACACCGGCAACATCATGCTGTTTCAGTTCCCGGAACATTGGATCACGCAACTCGGCGGGCGGATCAATAACGTCCATCTCAAGGAGTTCACCAAGAAGGGGACCGACCATTCGCTGGAATCGTTCCGCCCGTTGCTCGACGGCACGACGAACTGGCCCGCGGTCCTCGCAGCGTTCGCCGACGTGAAGTACGACGGCTATCTGACGTTCGAGTATTTTCATCCGTACGCCCATTGGCCCGAGGCGCTTGTCTACCAGACGGGCGACTCCCTCGACCGCATGCTGGGACGCAAATGAAAAAAGCAAAACCGGCCGCGAATCCCGATGCTTACGTCGCAGCCCTTTCCGGATGGCAACGCGTAACGGTCGAGAGCCTGCGGGCCGCGGTCCTCGCAAGTGCCAAGCTCGAAGAGACCATCAAGTGGGGCCACCTGGTCTATTTTTCACACGGCCCGGTGCTGCTGATCCGCGCCGAAGAAAAGCGAGTGCTATTCGGCTTCTGGCGCGGCCGGCGACTAACCAAAATCGACCCCCGCCTCAAACCCGGCGGCAAGTACGAGATGGCGACGATCGAACTACACGAAGAAGACCAAGTCCCCACCGCAACGGCCCGCCGCTTGGTGAAAGAGGCGGTCAAATTAAACAAGACCTTGGGTGATCCGACGGATATCTAATTCGTAGGGTGGGTCAAGCGCAGCGACGATCAGCCAGTTCTTTGCGAAGGTTCGAGAAGGCGGATCATCGCTGCGCTCGACCCACCCTACCTGCTACATGCTTGTTGCATACGGTGAACTAGAGAATGAACCATTTGAAGACATGCAAAAACCAATCGGGAAAGACGAGCTTGCGAACAGTTGATTTCTGGTGAAACGTGCCGTTTTTCGTTGTTTTCTTGACAGTCGTTTGAGTCGTTTCAATACCAATCATGTGACACCGCAGTCCGTTTGATTCGCACTCGCTGTTCGTGCGTTTCATTATCCAGGCCGAGCGGAATAATGCGAACCTAAGACGGCAATTTCCGTCGTTCTTCGTGTCGTCGTAAGTTGTGTTGGCATCAAGTTATGCGCTCCGCCGCTTCAGCGACGTCAGCAGATTTCATCGCTGCAGGTACAAAATGGCCACAGGAAAGACAATTGGAATGCAAAACGGGGCATTCTGATTTAACGCGCGGCCAATTCTTTCTCTTGAGAACACCATGCGTCGGACGTAAGGTCGCAGCGGGGTGGTACGTCGTGATCTTTGGCAAGTTAGTTTCCGGTTCGAGGAACAACGACTTACGCTGCGAAAAAGTTGCGCAGCGTGCGCGGTAGGGACGGTGCGACTTGCGCACTTCAGGGTCCCCCTGAGAGGCCCGACCCGCGCGGATTCGATCGATTTCGCCGCGCACTTGTCTCAATAATATGCGGCGCGGTTGGACAGGGTGGCACCGACAACTGGTTGTCGGTGTCGCGCAGCGATAGAAGGCTGATGCATTTCGCCTCTTGTTCGTCTTCGACGAACCCCGACAACCAGTTGTCGGGGCCACCCGGCGTACGACGCTTTCGCGTTTATCGATGGGGGCTAAAGAGACGGACTCTTACTCGGCGGCGGGGCGGGGGGCGTTTTTGAAGCGTAACGGTTGGCCGCCGAGGAGGTCGGTGCTCGTGATCGTCGGGCAGACGAACTTTTCGATGTGCTCGATGATCAGGTCGGTCCCGGCGAAGTGGCTGACGAACGGTCGCTTCTGCGGGTTGTACATCGTGTCGGTCAGGTCGCGGACGAGGACCGTGTTCTTGCCGTTCTTCGACATCTGACGGAGCCCGAACGGCCGGCCGAGGACGCACATGTTGGTGTGGACGCCGACGAGGATGACGTTGCGAATGCCGCGGGCTTCGAGCAGATTCCAGATCTCGACGCCCGAGTCGCTGATCGCGTCGCCGGGGGCGATCGTGAGGGCGTCCATCTGCTTGACCCACGGCGCTTTCGGATTGCGGCCCATCGCCGTCAGCTTTTCGTGCCAGACGCGATGTTCTTCCGGATCGTCGTCTTCGCCGCCGTCGGTCTGGTCGATCGGATACTCGCCGGCATCCTCGGCCGGGATGTGACGGCACCATTGCTCGATGCCCGCGGGGAGGAAGTGAGCAGGAGGCGCGGCCTGCGCGAGTTTGCGGCCCGGATGATCTTCGTAGTGCTTCATGCAACTGCTCGGAGCATGAATGATGAACGCCCCTTTCTCGCGGGCCGTGTTCAAGAAGTCGTTCATCCGCGGGGCGAGTTCTTCGCCGCGGCGGACGGCGTTGAGGCAATGGTGGGCGTCCCACATGTCGCAGACGATGACGGCCGTTTGCATGGGGTGCCACATTTCGTTGCGCGTTTGCACGACGAAGTTCCCGGACGGGTCTTTCGCGCGATCACGTTTGTGAACGGCGAACGGCGTCGACTTGATCGCCGGCGTTACGGCGGCTGCGGCCTTCGTTTCGGCCTGGAACTTTTCGATGCGGGCCGTCAGGTCGGCGATGATCTCGGGATGGGCCGAGGCGACGTTGTGCTGCTCGCTCGGATCGGCGACGAGATCGAAGAGCGTCGGGCCGGCGATCGAATCGCCCGTCGCGACGCCGGGGAATTCGGAAGGTTGCGGCTGCTCGGGCGGCGCGAGGATCGTCTTGCCGTCGGGACCGCGAGGGTCGATCCAGCGCGAGCCGTCGGCCGGCATTTTCACACTGCCGTACGGCCCGGCCACATGCAGCTTCCATCGATCTTTGCGGACGGTGAGCACGCCTTGGCTCGCCATCGTGAAGAGATGCTCGTGCGGCGAGGTGCCGGTGGTCGTCGTCAGCAGCGGCGTGATGTCGAGGCCGTCAAGTTTCAGCTCGGCGGGGACCTGGATCTTCGCAGCGGCGAGGACGGTGGGGAAGACGTCGATGATCGCGGCCGGTTGCACGTTGACCTGACCGGCGGGCACGACGGACGGACGCCGCGCGATGAACGGCACGCGAATGCCCCCTTCGAAGCCTTGGGCTTTCATGCCGCGGAGGCCGCCGG